>NZ_JANMZA010000403.1:0-10787 GCF_031382685.1 Chamaesiphon sp. OTE_8_metabat_110
GCAAGGCGATGTCGGGACTGCTTTGCAACTGGTCGCCGAACTGATCGATCGCAATGAACCCGCACTCAAAATTGTCGCCACCCTCATCGGTCAATTTCGCACCTGGTTGTGGGTGAAAATGCTCTTGGAGGTCGATGAAAAGGACGATCGAGTCATTGCTACCGCCGCTGGCTTTGGCAACCCCAAACGCCTATTTTTCATCAAGCAAGAACTGCAAGCTACCACTGCCGATCGACTAGCCGCGAGTCTCCCTCTGCTTTTAGATTTGGAATATAGTCTCAAGCGCGGTGGTGAAGCTACGTCTACGCTGCAAATGCACGCGATCGAGTTGTGTCAAGTCTTTAGGGGAGATGGGAGATGGGAGGGGGTAGAGTAGTAAAGTTGTCTACACTAGAGTATGTCTTCAGTCTTAGAGGAGTTTGCTTCATTAATATCCTGAAGATTCAGCCCTCGATCGAGAATTATGTTCGATCGTAAGCCCGATCCTAGATCCTCTAAACTTTACTCTCTAGATCTGTTTGATTTCAATCGTGGAGAACTTTGTGGCAGCTAAATTGAAGTACCAATCTCAACTATCTCCCACCTCCCATCTCCCATCTCCCATCTCCCATCTCATCATGAAAATTCGTCGTCGTCCGCCTAGTTCATCTGTCAATGTTGGCCCGCTGGAGTATCAAATAGTCGTTCCCGATGGCAAACCCGCACATATCTTGGAAGAAATCGTGTGGGATAAAGAGCGGGAAGTCCTCGTGATGCGAGATAAGATCCCCCTGGAGAAGTTGAAAAAGCAAGTCACCGCAATGGCGGCACCATTGGACTTCTTGGGGGCGATTAAGCAAGGGAAAACCCAGCCAGCGGTGATTGCGGAGGTGAAAAAAGCGTCGCCGAGTAAAGGGGTAATTAGGGCTGATTTTGATGCGGTGGAGATTGCCAAGGCTTACCAGCGGGGGGGTGCGAGCTGTTTGTCGGTATTAACCGATCGCAAGTTCTTTCAGGGTAGTTTTGAGAATCTAGCGGCGGTGCGACAGGCGGTAGATTTACCGTTGCTGTGTAAGGAGTTTGTGATTTATCCCTATCAGATTTACTATGCGCGCGCTCATGGTGCCGACGCAGTGCTACTGATTGCGGCGATCTTAGATAATGTGGATTTGCAATATTTTCTGAAGATCGTGCGGGTACTGGGGATGACGGCGCTCGTCGAGGTACATACTGAAGAAGAGTTCGATCGAGTCTTGAGCTTGGATGGTGTCGAGCTGATTGGCATTAATAACCGCAACCTCGCCGATTTTAGTGTCGATTTACACAATACAGCGGCATTACTCGCCCCCCGACGAGCGCAAATCCGCGATCGCGGCATCTCGATCGTCAGTGAATCGGGATTATCTACTGCTGAAGATCTTAAAATAGTAGCTAGTGCTGGAGCTAATGCTGTCCTAATTGGGGAATCCTTAATAAAGCAGGAAGATCCCGGACAAGCGATCCTTCAGCTATTTACGGCATAGTTACCGCTGTAATCTACCCACTTAATCAATCACCGACCTGTGCGGCATCGGGTGAAGGCATATTCATGGATCGCATTAAATTACCATCATTAGTCCACTACGAACTGATTTTACAAGTTCTCGAACGTCAAACCATCATGACCGCCGATCGCGATCCGATCGTCCGCGAACGAGTGCAGCAGTTGATCGTCACCCTCCGCAAGGCTTTGTCTCAACATAAGTTGTTGGAAGATACTTGCCAGCATCAGCAGATGGAAGTCGAACATGTTTGGGCGCTCAATTCGGTGCTCAGAAATGAGGAAGTTGCCACTAGGGATTAGGCAGCTAATTAGATCGCCACCGATCGCTGTATACTAACTGTAGACTGACACTTAATCTGTTGTCTAGTTGGAATGTAGCCCCGTAAACGTGAGTATTTATGTCTATTCTCGATCGCCAAGGTAGATTATTTGGTAAGGTCAGCCTTCTCGATCTTGGCGCTGCCCTAGTCATATTATTTGTGGTGGCTGGGATATTTATTTCGCCAGGAAGTTCGGGGCGCATTAACGGTCAAGATAAGCCTCAAGCCGTAGAAGCAGACGTGATCGTCCGAGGGTTAAACGTCCTCAATCCCGAATCGTTGATGACCCAGTTTAGTCCGGGTAGTAAGCTGAGTTTTGTAATTCGCAATCAACCAGCCGGACAAGTCGATATCAAGTCAGTCCGCCAACTCGATCGGACTCTCGCCGTACCCCAGTCAGACGGTTCGCTCAAGGCGCTCAAAGATCCCCGTCCGGATTCTTATAGTGTCGATATGATCGTCACAGTTACAGGCAAAGGTCAGAAAACTAAAGAGGGGCTAGTCTTGGGAAATACTAAAATGAAGATCGGTTCTACGGTCGAAATCGACCAGCTTAATTACAACTTCAACGGTACGGTCATCGATATTCGCTATTTGGATAAGTAACCCAAGTTGCTACCCATAACCTCAGCGGTTAGAAACCGCTGCTCATGATGCAAAGTCCGCCGAAGCTGTACTAATATCCCAGTCCGCGAAGGCGGACTTTGCAATACTAGCCCCGATTTCAATCGGCGGCGGGTCAAGAACGAAGCAAATATCCTTAACCCGAACTCACGTTACTTAATTAGATCTCGCCAGTAACGGTATTACCGATGACCTGACAACTTCTCAAGAGTCTAGCTAGCGAAAGTTACCGATCGTCAGCCCACTTTGAAGCTTATCTGAAATACAGCATCATTAAAGTCATTGTCAGAAACTCCTAAATTACCAGGTAAATCCTCAAACCCGAAAGTATTATTGCCCAAAGAGCGTAGGTGACTGGCTTTGTCAGGATTAGCATTAGTTATCCCAAAATAAGCCACTCGATCGTCAATCTTGGTAGCTGCTTGGTTGTTGGGATTGCTTGCTAAAAAGTCTTCTGGTGTTGAGTTGCCCAGATTGGCAATGACAAAAGGAGCATAGAACTTGCCTCCTGTCAAGAAAACATTGCCAAAATTTGTCGGAGTGGTGTCATTACTCGCATTGCCACCCGCACGGATGTTAACGTCCTTGACCCGATTGGCGATCGCCGATCGGGCATAGGCAGCATCTCCGGGCAGCAGTTCGACAATTCCATCGCCATTAGCATCGATTCCGCCCGAACCATCAGCCACTTCATACAAGCCCACGAAGTTATCGAAGGCGGCAAAAGACGCTGTAGATGGATTGTTGTCCAAAGTGGCAGCGACTCGGTTTGCGCCAGTAATATCGTAAATTACCGCACTGCCACCCGTATTGTTGGGCGTGACAGAGACAACAGTAGGCGCGATCGTCGAATTAGCAACGGTGGCGAGTCCCTGATAAGTTTTGCCATCAGAGCCAATCGTGCCGAGATTTGAAGCTGCACCAGTTTGGAGGTCGATGCTGTAGAGGGTAGAATTGGATACGGCAAAGGCGGCATTCGTGCCCTCAGCCGTAGAAATAATGTCGAAACCGCTCGATGCGCTAAAGTCAGTGCCCAGCGCACCGATTGTGGTGAGCGTGCCGTTATTGGGTGGATTCTGTAAAGTCAGGATATCCAGGTTGGTATCGATATCGTAGAGCTGGGTAGCAGTGGGGCTGGCGATCGCGTTAGTGTATGCTGCTGCTGATACTGCTGGATTGGCACCAAAATTAGCATCACCTGCGGCATAAGCGAGATTGCCATCGACACTCACCGCTCCCGTATCCACATTAATTCGCAAACTTTGGTCGTTGTCGCCAACTAAGCGCAACCGATCGGCAACGGGGTTAAAGTCAAAACCCGTAACGGTTGTGCCTGTAAATTGTTGACTCAGGGTGCTAACCAAAGTTGCTGCACCGCTGTTGGGGTCGAGCGTATACAGGTTACTCGCACTAGTGAGTCCGTAAATTAGACCGTTGGCTGGTCGGGTATCGATACCTAGTAAAGTTTCGCCACTTTTGAGTCCTGTTACTGCGATCGAGCGTGCGGCACGGGGATCGCCAGGATTAAAAGAGGCTAGCGTATTGGTGTTAGATAAGGCGAGGAATCGGGAGTTAGTCGCGATCGGATTCACGATCTTGGCGCTACTAACTGTTGCTAGCCCGCGTAACTTCGAGGTATCGGCAGATGATGACACGATCGCTCCCGAATTGGTAGCTTGACCCGTTAAGAGGTCGATGGTGTACAGGATCGAGTTGGAGATTGCAAAAGCAGCATTGTTACCATTACTGCCAGGAATAATATCAAAACCAGCAACAGTATCCAAGTCGATACCCAGGCTGCCGACCGTAGTTAAGGCACCGTTATTGGGCGGGTTCTGCAAAGTGAGGACATCGAGAGCGGCATCGAGATCGTAGAGTTGAGTGGAAGTCGTTCCGGCAAAGGAATTAGTATATCCTGCTGCTGTAATCGTGGGATTTTGGCTAGCATTGACATCCCCCGCCGCAAAAGCGAGATTGCCATCGACAGTCACCGCTCCGGTATCTACATTAATGCGGAAATTTTGGTCGTTATCCCCGACTAGGCGCAGCCGATCTGCGGCTGGATTAAAATCAAATCCTGATATTGAGGTGGCAGTAAATGGGGTGCTGAGGGTACTAACTTTAGTCGCAACACCTGTGTTGGGATTAATTGTATAAATCGTGTTTGCCGTGCTAATCCCATAAATCAGCCCATTCGCCGGACGCGTATCGATGCCCAACAGCGGCGCATCTACACCCAAGATCGCGATTGTAGTCGTCCGGTTGGGGCTACTAGGATTGAAGGAAAGTAGCTTATTATCATTAGTTAATGCCAAAAACTGGGAATTGACCGCAATGGGATTGATGTCTGGAGCTGCTGCGGCAACCAGTCCCTTGAAGTTCTGGCTAGAACCCGCACCGATAGCACCCAGATTAGTTGCCGCGCCTGTGCCTAGATCGATCGAGTACAGTTTGCCGCTAGAAGTAGCAAAGGCGGCATTATTATTCAGCGAGGATGAGACAATATCAAACCCACTCAGGGAGCCAAAATCTACGCCCAAATTACCAATTGTCCCCAAAGTCCCATTATTCGGCGGATTTTGCAGGACGAGAACGTCTTGTAAGCTGTCAAGATCGTAGAGTTGAGTCGCAGTCGTGCCAGCGAAGGAATTAGTATAGGCGGCAGCGGTGATGTTGGGGTTATCACCTGCATTGACATCTCCCGCACCAAAAGCCAGATTGCCATCGACAATGACAGCTCCAGTATCGACATTAATCCGAAAATTTTGGTCGTTATCCCCGACTAGACGCAACCTGTCGGCGACCGGGTTAAAGTCAAATCCCGATACTGAGGTGGCGGTAAATGGGGTGCTGAGAGTACTAACTTTAGTCGCAATGCCCGTATTGGGATCGATCGTATAAATCGAGTTTGCTGTCGTAATCCCATAAATCAGTCCATTCGCCGGACGCGTATCGATGCCGAGTAGCGAACCGTCTACCCCTGTGACTGGGATAGAACTGACTCTAGACAGATTGCTAGAATTAAAAGACACGAGAACATTATTGTCACTGAGCGCGATAAAAGATGTTGCCATAGTTGTCTGGTGAATGTGGTGAGTCGGCAGATGCAGAAGTTAACAGGCAGAATAGACTTACTGTTAATACGTTGGGTTGAGAATGTTGGATTCAAATGGGTAAAAAGTTTCATTCAGCATCGCTATCTCGAAAACCTTGCCGCCGGGGTAAGATTTCCGCCACTGTCCGCCAACCACCGAACGTTGGCACCAGCACCTCAGACAAAATGTTTTTCTAGCTCATATCGGCACAAACGCCCTCATCGACTACGTTACAGCGCCGCAGCTCGATAATCATCTACCAAAAGGATTAGACCGAAAATCGATCGCACCCGTTGGACATCGTTCTGACTCCCTTCCTAGTGACTGATTAGACATCTAGTAAGAGAGTGGAGAGTGAATAGTGGATGGTGAACTACAGATATCTAGTTCTTGAGCGGGAAGGGAGTAGCTAAAATTTGACGATCGATCGAATTGCCCTGACTTCACTTTAGAAGTTGGGGCGATCGAGTTAGACTGGTAACGAATCGTCACACCGCACATTAAGTAGTAGCCGCTACTGAATATTGCTGTCATCCTATATATAGGTAGCGATCGGCGCGACCTACTTCCAGTATCTAATTAGCACAAATGATTACAGCAGCAAATACAACAACAATCGCGCTCCTAACAATCTCACTCGGTATCCTGGGCTGGGGTTATTATCGGAATCGAGACTTGGGTAAATTTGGGACGCTCTCCTGGCTGCAATCAGCCGTGTTGATGGTGCCGTGGCTGTTGAGCTTTGGGGCATTAGTTGCTGGATTTTATATCAATCTTGCCGGAATCCTCCTACTGCTGGTCATTTCCACTTGCCTGTATATCTGGTTGGGAACTCAAGTCCGCCTTGCCGCCCAAGATCCGGAAATAGCAGTCAAACTCGCAGAGCGGCTGCGCGATCGGCAAAGCAAAATGCCAATCGAACAGCTCCCCATCACCGCCGAAATTGGCGATCGAGACCTGTCGAGCGCGATGGACGTGCTAGCTATCCCCGACGCCGACTTGAGCGGGATTAAAGGGATTTTCGGCATCGATACTTTTTATGCTACTGAAACGCTCGCCTACGGACAAGGGGCAATTTTTAAAGGTAATTTGCGCGGTGAGGCAGCGGCAGTGCATCAGCGGTTGACAGACAAGCTCGCCAGCAAAGTTGGCGACAAGTACCGTCTGTTTCTGGTTGCCGATCCCGAAGATCGTCCGGTAGTAGTCGTATTGCCCAGTAGCAGCGACCCCCAGCCTGCAACAGTCGGACAGCAGATCCTCGCCGTAGTCATGCTCATCGCTACGATCGCGACTAGTTTGGAGGCGATGGGGGTATTTCTAGGCTTTGATTTTTACGAGCATACCGAGCGCATCCGCGAAGTGTTACCGCTGGCGCTAGGAGTTTGGACGATCCTCATCGCTCATGAAATGGGACATCAAGTACTCGCACAAAGGCGTCATGTCAAAATCGGCTTACCGTTCTTTCTCCCCACCGGACAAATTGGCGCATTTGGGGCGATTACTAGATTTGAATCCTTATTACCCGATCGATCGACCCTGTTTGATATCGCCTTGGCTGGCCCTGCGGCTGGAGGAATTATCTCCCTGATGATGCTGGTAGTCGGACTGCTGTTATCTCAGTCGGGAAGCGGTTTAGAAATTCCCTCGCAATTTCTGCAAGGTTCGATTTTAGTTGGTAGTATTGCTAAAATTATCTTAGGTGAGACAGCACATCAAGCGACGCTTTCCATTCATCCATTGGTAATCATCGGCTGGTTGGGATTGGTAATCAATGCGCTCAATTTGATGCCAGCCGGACAGTTAGATGGCGGGAGAATCGTCCAAGCGATCTATGGACGCAAAACCGCTCAACGCAGCACCCTAGTTACGCTAGTAATTTTGGGATTTGTCGCTTTTTTCAATCCTGCTAATTTAGTAATTTTCTATTGGTTGATTTTAGTCGGATTTCTCCAACGGGCATTGGAACGCCCGAGTTTAGATGAAATTACCGAACCAAATGATACTCGCGCCGCGCTAGGCTTACTCGCTTTATTTCTGATGGCTGCAACAATTATTCCCTTTAGTCCCGAGTTGGCTGGAAGATTAGGAATTGGGGGATAGGAACTAGGTTTTAGGCTTTAGGCTTTAGGCTTTAGGCTTTAGGCTTTAGGGGTAAGAAATTAGGAATTAGGCTTTGGGTTTTGAGGCTCTAGGCTTTAGGGTAAGGGATTAAGATCGCAGGGTGTGTTACTCCGTAGGATAACGCACCCACACATACACATTATTCAGAATCGAGAATCGATCGTTAATTAAATAACTAAATATCATGGGCGAATTAGGATTTGGAATTGCGGCGATAATTGCGGTGGCGATTATCAAATCGGGCATTAGAGTCGATCGGGAATACGAGCGCGGGGTGATCTTTCACTTAGGACGCTTTCAACAGATAAAAGGGCCGGGACTGTACTTCATTACGCCGATTCTCGACCAAAAAGTCCAAGTAGATATCCGCACCAAGACTGTCGATATCGCGCCCCAAGAGGCGGTTACTGCCGATAGTGTGACGATCAAAATCAACGCCGTGCTGTACTATCGAATCATCGATCCGATGAAAGCCATCAGTAGAGTAGAAAACTACCAAATGGCGGTGTATCAAGCTTCGATGACGACCCTCCGCAATATTGTCGGTCAACATAATCTCGATGACATGCTCCAAAGTCGCGATAAAATCAACGCTAAAGTGCAAGAAATCGTCGATGAAATCACCGAACCGTGGGGTGTCGCGATCGAACGCGTCGAACTCAAGGATGTCGAAATCCCGATTTCAATGCAGCGGGCGATGGCGAAAGAAGCCGAAGCCGCTCGCGAAAAACGCGCGCGACTAATCAAAGCTGAAGCCGAGCAAGAAGCTTCTAAATTGCTCAGTGAAGCCGCACAACAAATGATGGAAAATCCCGCAGCTTTGGAATTGCGACGATTGCAAATGTTGACTGAAATTGGTGCCGAAAATAATACCACTACGCTAGTGATGATCCCTTCTGACATTATTAGTCTGGCAAAAGAATGGTCTACCGCCGCTCATAACAATAATGTTGCCGCTGCGCTAGCGAGTCAACAAAAAGCTACTCCAACAGAGAATTTACTCAATCCCAATATCACCCACCAACTCAACTTACCCGCACCAGTACAGACGCCAGAGGAAAAATCTCAATTGTTGTCAGATCGACTCGATCGAATGTGATTTTGTCTGTGTGACTGCCTCTAAAAATGCCTACGATTAAAATCGTGGCTAGTGATGCGAAGTGCGCCAACGCGGACTAATCAATTCAGTCCGCGTAGGCGGACTTCGCATCATGAGCAGCGGTTTCTAACCGCTGAGATTATAGCAACTCGGGTTATTTAACCAGCAATTGCTGCCGCAGCCGCTGTCGTGTGCATGTAATGTTCCACCAAGGCGATCAGTGACATGGCGACAGATTCGCCGTCAGCAGCATTTACCAGCACGATCGGGGGTTGCTGCGCGATATCCTGATAACCCAGCGCCAGTGCAATATCTTCGCTGCTCCACGCACCCTCACAGTCACTGTGAGTGATCCCGATAATCATCGGAATCTGGGCGCGGCGATTCATGAAATTCATAATCCGGCGGGCGTGATGGAACTCACTCGGGCGGTGCGCGGCAATCAAGAGGACGTAAGCATGAGCGCGTTCGATCAAGATCTCCCACATAAAATCAAACCGGATCTGACCGGGAGTACCGTAGATGTGCAGTGCCATCTCATCCCCAAATGGCAGCGTCCCAAAATCCATCGCCACTGTGGTATTTTGCTTCATCTCGGACACCTCATCGGTAGCCTTGCGATCGGTATCGACAACTTCGATCTCACTCACAGAACGAATGAAGGTGGTTTTACCCGCACCTACCGTTCCTGTGACAACTAGATTCATAATTTCCATTATTTGTCAACCCTTTTTCTTCAAAAAGCCCATTAAATTACTCAAGAACGAAGCCGATACTGGCACATTGGCATTCCCCCCGCCTACACAGACAGGCGGTGCTTCCTGAAGACCGATTAGCGGTTGTGATGGCTCGATCGTGACCTCATGTACCAATCCGATCGCACTCAAGCGAAAGCCGATCTGTTGAACTCTAGCGATCTCTAGTCCGAGTTTCTCGGCGATTTTAGCGATCGATAGCTCTCCTAGTGCGAGATTCCAGACATTTGCTTCCTGAGCATCCAGTCGCAATCCAGGGCTAGTAGATAATCTCTGAAGACCGAATTCCGGCGCGGGTAATTTGGCAGTTAAACCACTCCAATCCTTGAGCATTCTCAATCCCAACAAGGCAACCTCATTAGCTGTCTGACTCAATCCCGTCATTTCACCATAACTTAATGGTGCTTGCGGATCGAATTTAAACTTACCATTGTGGATTTCAAATAGTTTGCAAGTTGCCGCAATTACTTGAGAATTGAATACTAATGTTAATTGCTCGGCATTGACAACATCTATCGACTTGAGATAGGTACCTAATGGTCGATCGAGCGATGCGATCCGCGTTCTTAATCCGACCACTTGCTCTACGGAGAGCCAGCGGCGTTGCTGCATTAGGTCGAGCAAGCTCTGATGCTTTGCACCAGCAGCATCGGTGACAGACATAATGCGTCCACCTTCAAAGGCAAGATAATAACCACTACTAAAAGAGCGCCCCAAAGTATTTTCGGGCACGAGTGATAGTAATCCAGTCTTGTTGCCCTCTTGGACGAAATGAAAGATTTCAGCTAATGAATATTCTGATAAATAGCCAGCTAAGGACATTTATATCTCCAACATATTTACGAGTTAGTGGATATCTATTTCTTGAAAATACATAAATCCACCAAGGAAAGTGTATCTAGATAATATTGAGTATCGATTGTCTTTAATTTACTTCAACTAATTTAGATATATAGAGTATCTGAATGCTTGAGAAAAACAATCTTTTATCGCACTTTTAGTAACGACAGCGGACAGATAAAAGCGAATATCGATAAAGATATTCGCTCCCAATTCATCATCGCTGGCAAATTAATTATTAATTATTAATTAATTGAGTGCCGCTTTAATTTCATTGACGGCTCTTTTAATATCGAGCATCAATAAACCTTGCTTAGCAGACTGGTTTGCCAACACGAGGAAGACCGCATCATCGCCACAACCCATGAGAATGCCATAACCATCAGCACCCTCAACCATGATTTTTTCGAC
>NZ_JANMZA010000044.1:0-10081 GCF_031382685.1 Chamaesiphon sp. OTE_8_metabat_110
AAAAACTCTTGCATCTACATTTGGTCTTAATAAGCCCTTAATGAATTCAATCGATCTCGAAGGTTCTTGATGCTGAACATTAATCATTTTTTGGCAATAGAGCATGAACTCGCTAAATGCTGCCATTCGTGCTGCTGTATAAGCATCAATTATAGCTTTAATAGCCTCAGCAATATTTATTTGAGTACCTTCAATGGAAAACTTTATCAGGTTCTCATTAATCCAATACCTATTTGTTCGAGCATCTCTTATGATTGGCAAGTAAGACGATGTGCGAAAATATTTTTTGAACTCCTCGTTCAATCGAGAGTTTAGCGCATGATTTTGTAGTTTACTCCCGAAAGGAAGCTGTCTTTGCCTTGTAAGTAATAGTGAGTATTGGGCACCTTGATAGTCATCATATCCATTCTTAATATGGAACTCATTATTCAAATAATCTTCAACAAGAACATATATAGCATAGTGATTTGCGAATCCTCCACGGGATTTAGAGCCAGCATTAGCAGATTTTGTTTTGATATTTAAGTACTGTAATAATTCACTACCCTGCAAAACTTTCTCACCAATCTCAGGAAAATGATGATTTAGAATCTCAATTATTTTATATGTAAAGTTATGATGCACTACTGACATTTGAAAAGCTCTCCCTGTGAAATATTTATTTTTTGACCTCTACTATTTTTCTTGATGTTGTTTTTTTGGATGCGTAGCAGTTCTTCTCCTTTATATTCCTTCCACTCTAAGACTCTTCTAAGACCAATTTTAAGATATTCTTCTTGAGATTCTATACTAATAGATCTCCGTCCCAATCGTTTTGACACAGCAGCAGAAGTGAAAGTTCCTGCAAATGGATCGAGTAAAATACTATCATTATTAGTACTTGCAAGAATAATTCTTTCTAACAATGATTCAGGCTTCTGCGAAGGATGATTTTCATATTCTTCCATCCTATATCTGACACGAGGGGAATACCATACATTACCAGGTACCTTCTCAGTATTATATTGACTAGGAATAGGCTTTCTATAATCAATTAACTTACGCTGTGCTCCTGTCTTTGCTTCTACTTTAATATCATCTGAATTAAAAATATAATTGCTTTTGTCTTTAACACAATGAAGTATTGGCTCATACATTGAACCAAAATACTTTGTTGCTTGAACTCCTGAGCTATCATAATGCCATATAATTCGGCTTAGAATTACTAATTTTTGCCTTAAATACAGATCGAAGTAAGGCATTGCTTGAGTGCTTGTCATAACATATAAAGTTCCATTTGGCTTCAATACTCGAAGACATTCATCAAGTAACTTGTAAGCCCAGATAATGTAAGCTTCTTCCGACTCCCATTTATCATGGAACTTAGAGAAATGTTTTCCTATATTGTACGGAGGATCTATAAAAATAAGATCTACAGACCGATCTGCAATCTGGCTAGATAAAATATACAGAGCATCACCATGAAATATGGTATGTTTATCCTCTTGATATCGTTCAAACATTACTTAATTTCGTATTAAAAATAATAAACTAAATGTTTGTCATTAAAAATAATATAGCTCATTGAGAGTATTTATACTTGAGCGATTGGGCATCGTTCAAAGGAGGGTAACACTTTTCAAAACATTCAATAAGCTATAAAGTCTGATGGTCATGGTATAGAGCCTCAGTTCTTAAGACAAAAGTATTACCCACATCTTCCCTTTTTTGAACCATGCCAAATAAATTAACTAATCTCTATCCACAATCTAATCAAATCAGTGATACCACCTCTCTAGGTAGTTTAAAGGTGTTCATAATTTGGATGGAATTATAGAGTTAAACTCTGTCTGGTAGTGCGGCGGGTGAAGGGGTTCCAAACGTCTAGTTCGGCGGCTGCACGTCCCAGCAGACTCGATCGAATCTCGTCGCTGAGTCCTTGTGCCTGACTGAAATCTGCCCCGGCAATGCTGGTTAAATGCTCCATTTCGACGCCAGTAAGATCGGCAGCGCGGACATCGGTACCTTCGAGATTGACGCCATTTAAACCAGCGTTGCGGAGGGATGCACCTGTCAGGAAGGCTCTTTGTAGTGTCGCACCGCTCAATCTGGCTTTTTGGAGATTGGCACCTGTTAAATCGGCACCGCTGAGGTAGCTACCCAACAGATTTGCACCGCGCAGATCGGCATGGCGGAGGTTGGCGGTATTGAGATAGGCACCATTGAGAGCCGCACCAGGGCCGATCGCGCCGGATGATTTGTAGGCAAATCCGGCGCTCCAGATGGTACGATCGTCGTAGCGGGCAACTTGTAATTTCGTGCCTGTGAGATTTGCGTCAGTGAGATTGGTACTGTAGAGTTGAGCGCGATTGAGATAAGCTTTGTCTAAGTTAGCACCGCTGAGATTGGCATCGCTGAGATCGACTCCTCGCAAGTCAGCACCACTGAGATCGGCACCACTGAGATTAGCGCTGCTAAAATTAGCACCGATCGAGTTTAACCCGTGCAAGTTGGCACCCGCTAGCTCGGCACCGCTAAAATCAAATCGATACAGATCGAATCGATCGAGCGACTTTCCGGCATGGATGGCTGCTAAAATTTCTGATAAGGCGATCGCAGAATCGTTCAAGGTTGCTTTATCTAACTCGTTATTAATAAACTCTATAGTGGAACGGTCGGTTTAAGCAATCGTCGTCCACTAACATTCACCAATCACCAGTCATTAATCTACCCATGTCACTAATTGCACCGATGACGATGATGGACTTCTTTCGCAAGAGCGAGGGCACTTGGCTGACGCTGCGGGCGGTACATCATTTCGATTTGGTAGAGGATGAGTCAGGCGAGTCAAATTTGATCGTGCGCGTTGTCGAGCAAACCGATCCTAAAGTAGCAGCGATCTGCGAGCAACAATCAATCGATCCCGCACGGGCGATGGGTGGGGGACTATTTATGTGGCAAGCCAATCTCGATGAAGCACCGCCAAATGCCGATTATGGCGCGGTGTTAATTGATGTCCCCGATGATGATACCAAACGATCGGGTAAATTGATTCGCGATCGCGGCTATGTTGAAAAGATTCCGGTGATCTCGCGGTATTGGTTTGGGCAAGATGGGATTTTGACGATCGAGACTGAGTATGATAAAAACCAAGGGCAAGAGCGATGCTGGTTTATCACTGACGATTTTCGGGTGCGCGTCAGTAGTGTCAGAATGATGAATGGCGTAAACCTAACTACCTACTGCTCGGAGCGCCGCTGTATCGAGGATAATACTCTTCAGCAAATGATCGATCTCAATTTAGCTAGAGCCTAATTTTCATGGCAATTTGTGGAATTAGGAAACAGATTCTAATTTTGTAGAGTGGGCACTGCCCACCAATACATAGTCGCTCTAATTCGATAAGTTTTAAATGTATTCGATTGCCAGTTTGTGCGTGATTGTTTGAAGGTAAAAGGTAAGAGGTAAAAGGTAAGAGGTAATGGAGCAATTCTTCATCTCCCCGTCTCCCCGTCTCCTCATCTACCCTCTACCCTCTACCCTCTATCTACATACTATCAATCCTAGCCCTCAGTCGATCTACCAGTGTGCTGACTGGCATATTCAACCAATTTTTATTACGTTCGCGATCGAATTTTCGCAAGAAAGCCCCGTAAGTCCGTAATTTAATAGCTGACTTGTGATTGAGTTCGCGTTTGCGGTTTTGTTTTTGGGGATTGTGAAAAAATTCTCGATCTTGACCGATAATTAATAAGCCATGCACGGTATTAGGCTCGACAGATTCATTCAGTTTATTTGCTACTAAAATTTTAGCTAAATTACTCATGCAATAATTCAATCGATCGAATGAGACTTTTGCTGTCTTCGTCAATTGTAAATTATCGTCCCATGTCTGCTCTTGAGGGCCAGCTAGCACGATCGCATACCAGCTTACACCTTTAGTTTGATGATAGCAACCGCAGATGTAATCGGGACGATTATTTTTGTCTAAGATTAGATTAGTTGATAAAAAATAAATTTCTTGATAATCAATATAAGATTTTAGTAAATAAGCGCACAAGGAAATATTCAGATCTAGGGTACCTTGAATCTCGCTAATTTTACTATTGATACTAACTCGATTTACTAAAGTTACAATCTCATGACGATCGACCCGAGTGGGATCTACTTGAAATGGTTGAAGGTGTTGGAGCAGCATATATTAATTCGGAACCCGAGCGAGGCTAAGGCGAACATGACCGCACGATCGCATTCGCCGATCGTACTTAATATGCCCAGTTAGTTGGCAGTTATTGAACTATATGCTTTGAGCGTAATCGCAGCCATAGTTAAATTGACAAGCCCGACAATGAATACCAGGATGCGCTGGAAACAGGAGATCGAAAGCATCTGGCTGGTTTTGATATATTTGAAGTTGCTGCTGGTGTAGCTGGGCAATTTGGGCTAATTTACGGGCTATTTCTTGCAATCGATCGGGTGTCGCTGTAATCAATTCGGAGCTAGTCATCGTCTCCAGATTGTAAAAGGAAGCAACTGCTTCCAGATCGGGATAGAGATAGCTACAGGCTAGGAGATAGACATCTGCTTGACGCCGATCCGGATCGGCAAGTCCGGTTTTAAAATCGATAATCTGGATATGGCGATCGCTGAGTTTGATAATACAATCAAAAGCGGCAATTAGTTGAAAAGTAGCCCCATCAATCCGAATATCGATCGGTGCGGGAATTGTCTCATCGCCGCGATTGAGGAGGAGAATATCGCGATCGAGCAGCCACGGATCGGCTTGATACTGCTGGAGAATCTGCATCACTCGATCGCGGACTGTCGCTAACTCATAATACAAGTACAAGCGATCGGCAATCCGTTCGCTGCCGCGTGGGTGCTTGAGTAACAGCGGCTGTTGATGAAATTCATAGATCCCTTGTTGGGCTAATTTCCCGACCTTTTGCCAGATTGTCTCCGTGAAAGGTGTGGTTTGGGAACTATCGCTCTTGGACTTTTGAGTCCACCGCCAGCCGCGCTGCATCTGACAGTGGCTATCTTCCCAGCCCAGTGCAGGCTCGAATTGCGACCACAGATGATAGCTAGCAAAGTCCATGAGCGAAAGTTGAAGTAGTCATTAATTCACCCAGAGATAAGTAGGTAGGTGCAATTATTTGTAAAATAGATTATGCCTGAAACCTAGATGGTGGGCAGCGATGCGCGCTCCTCGGCTTTGCCGAGGGTTTAGCGCATCAAGACCGTGCCCACCCTACCTTTTACCCTTTACCTTTTACCTTTTACCTTTTACCCTCTACCCTACTCCTCACTCGATCGGCGACGACGCGAACGACGGGGAGTACTTTCGGAATTACTACTAGTGCCAGCTTCTTCCGAACGGCGGGAACGACGACGGGAATCTTGACTATTATTGCTAGAGTCAGCTTCTTCCGAACGGCGGGAGCGACGAGAGCGACGCGAATCTTGAGAGCTGTTATCGCTAGTCTCTTCAGAGCGGCGACGACGGCGACGGGGCCGATCCTCCGAGTTATTGGTTTTATCATCATCAGCGCGCATACCATCTTTGGGCATCGGCAGATCGCGGCGATAGCGCGGCTTAATCGGATCGAGTTTAAGTTCTGATTTCCGTCTGCTGAGATTGTCAGGACGGGGGAGAAAATTCTGGGCGGGGAAATCTTGGACAGCCGTCTTCATAAACCGCGACCAGGCGTAAGCGGCTGTGCTACTAGCGTTACCCGTGGGGCGGTTGTTATCGTTACCCAGCCAGACGCCCGTAACTAATTGGGGGACGAAGCCAATAAACCACAGATCGCGTTCTTTATCGGTGGTTCCGGTTTTACCCGCGACTGGGCGACCGATTTGGGCGGAGGTTGCCGTGCCTTCATTGACGACGCCGCGCATCATCCAAGTCATAATCGCCGTAGTTCCGGGTTCAAACACTCTGGTGGGTGCGGGTTTACTTTGGTAGAGAATTTCACCTTTTTTATTGGTGACGCGGGTGATGCCGTGGACGGGATTGTGCAGACCCTGGTTGGCAAAGGTGGTGTAGGCACCAGTGATCTCTAATAAATTGACCTCTAATCCACCCAACGCTAGGGAGTAGAAGGGTTCGAGCTTGGATTCGATCCCCATTTTTTTGGCATTGTCGATGACGGGTTGCCAGCCAGTATCGATCAGGATTTTGATGGCGATGATGTTGACTGAATTAATCAGGGCATCGTGCATCGTGATGTAGCCTTTAAACTTTTTGCCTGCATTCTTAGGCTTGTAGCCATCAACGTCGAATGGGGCGTCAAGATAGGATTTATTCGGACTGATTCCACCCGCAATCGCGGTTGCATAAACGATCGGTTTGAAGGTCGATCCGGGCTGGCGTTTAGCTTGGGTAACGCGGTTAAATTGATAAGTTTCAAAGTCGGTACCGCCAACCATCGATCGAATTCCCCCTGTGCGCGGATCGATACTGACCATTGCCGCTTGTCCGAAGGAACCCCGATTGTTACGGACTGTGGAGTTGACGACTTCTTCGGCTTTGGTTTGCCATGCGGGGTTGAGAGTGGTTTCGATGGTTAAGCCGCCTTCTTTGATGGCTTTGGCAGAAATCCGCTGCGGGAGTTCCTGCTCGATGTATTTGGTGAAGTAGCGAGCGGCTTGAAGTTCGCGTTTGAGGGGGCTGCGCTTGGGTTTGAGAGGTTCGGCTTTAGCTGTTGTGGCTTCGGCGGCGGTGATGAATTTGGCCTCAACCATTCGATCTAGTACGAGGTTACGGCGTTGTCTAGCAAATTTGGGATTGACGAAGGGCGAGTATTTATTCGGGGCGGGCGGCATCGCTGCTAAGGTTGCCATTTCTGCCAGGGTGAGTTGGTCTACAGTTTTGCTAAAGTACACCCAGGCGGAGTCGGAAACGCCATAGCTACCTTCCCCGAGATAGACGAGATTGAGATAGCGTTCGAGGATCTGATCTTTAGTCAAGCCGTCTGTCAATCTCTGGGCAATCCGGACTTCCCGCAATTTGCGCCAAAAACTGCGCTCTTGATTGAGATAGACCATCCGCGCCAACTGTTGGTTGATGCTGCTAGCACCTTCGACCAAGTTCTTGGATGTAATATTTTGAACTAATGCCCGCGTGACGCCTTTGTAATCTACGCCGTCATGCTCGTAAAAGCGGCGATCTTCGATCGCGACGAAGGCTTTTTTGAGCTTGTCGGGCATCTGCCAGGTTTTGAGCGTTTCGCGGGTGGCGTTGCCCGTTTGCAGCAAAATGCTGCCATCTACGCCCTTAATCGTCACCGTACCGGGGCGAACATAACTGAGGGCATCCGCTGGCGCGTAATCGCTGACGCTGCGATCGACAAAAACCCACGCTCCCGCCAGTGCCAGACAGCTCAAACCCAAACCGGAGCCAATCCAGAAGCGGCGCTTTTTGTGAAGGGGTTTGGAGCCTTGGAAGGGCTTGGCGAGGGTAGTGCCGATTTTACCAGCAGCCCGACCGACGACTGTGGCAGTTTTACCTGCCGCAATTAAAACTGGCGGCGCTTTTCTGGCTGGGCGAGATTTGTGGGGTGGGGATGCGGGATTGACTGCCAAAGCATCGGAAATTTCTCCTTCAGCGGGGGGGAGATGGGCATCGCTCGATCGCTCTTGTGCATATAAATTGGCGGCAACATCGGCACCATTGACACTATTGCGCGTGGGGCGCTCGGATTCGATCGCGGCGCGACTAGAATGCTCGAAATCGCCAGCATCAGCTAACGGTTGATGATTCTCACGAGGTTTGTCTGCCCCTGTCAGCGGCAATTTCTGGGATATTTCCTTTAACCTAGCGAATAAGTTCAACACGTCAACTCCTAATTTAAACCGGGCAGTCGTAAATACTATTCGATCGCCGTCGTCCAATACCGTCATCTCTGGTACTGCATGAGATGTCATCACCTCGATCCGAGCGACAATCGCTAATGATAATTGAGCATAATAGCGTACTGGGCGATTACTAGGGAATACTAATGAAGACTCTTAAAAATTGGTCTCCACAATTATACTAGACATCTCAATTGTTAAGGATCTAAATTCACTGCCTCGAACATCCCATTTTCCCTCGTAATGAACAACGATCTGCACTATTTGACGGCTACTGACCCACAACATAATGCCATTGGTAGATTTCAGTACCTAAGCTGGGGCGAATTTACTGGTTGCGTGCATATTTCAGTGGCATCAGGGGCGGCTTGGGAGGTAGTGTTTTACCAAGGACAAATCGTGTGGAGCCTAGATCTAACTCAACCCAATCGACAGTGGCAACGCCTCCTCCGCACTCATGTCGGCTACGAACATATCGGACTCGACTTGCTATATCAAGCCTCCCAGCACAATCCCGCGCGCGGATTGGACGAGCGAGAATGCTGGCAGTATGAAGGCGCATTGACACTAATGATGCTCTCGGAAATCAAATCCTCAGAACTCAGTGCGATGTTAACTACTGCCGCACAAGAGACTATTTTTGACTTAATGCAGTACAGTCAAGGTCAAAAGTTGATGTTTCGATCGCAGCCCGAGATTTTTACCAAGCGACCGCCAATACTAGTCGATACTGAAGAAGCGATCGCCCAGGCTCAAATCGCATGGCAAGAGTGGAAAACTCAAAAATTAGGCAATATCTCCCCCACTAAAACGCCAGTCATCAGACACCCGGTACAACTGTATCGCCAAACCACACCAATTATTTACCAAAATTTAGTTCAGGCAATCTCGGGTAAGCGGACATTACGCGAAATTGCCGTAGAAATTGGTGAAGATTTACTGTTGATCGCCCGCTCGCTCATTCGGTACATTCAAACTGGCATCATCGAATTAGTCGATCTGCCCGATCTTCAAACTCCAGAGATCGGTAATAAGTTACTGCCCGCTACCAAAGTGGGAGCGTCCCCACCATCCCGTCAACCAAAAGTCCCCACTTCCTCGATGCCACCCAAACCAGCCCCATCCAAACTGGCAATCTGCATCGATGACAATCCCCAGATTTGCGAAAGTATGCGATTGCTAGTAACTGAGGCTGGGTATCGGTTTATTGCCATTCAAGATGCGACTCAAGCTTTACCGCGCTTACTAGAAAATAAGCCCGACTTGATTTTTCTCGATTTGATTATGCCGAAAATTAACGGTTATGAAATTTGCGGTCAAATTCGGCGAATTTCGGCTTTTACTCAAATTCCGATCGTGATTTTAACGGGTAGAGATGGATTGCTCGATCGGGTGCGCTCTAAAGTAGTTGGTGCTTCCGAATTCACCTGCAAGCCAATTACCAAACAAGCGATCGAAGCCCTATTAAATAAATATCTCAATGCCTCAGTTAAACAATCGTGAGTAGATGTAATTATCTAAGTAGGTAGATACAATTATTTATCAGATAGGTTATGTCTGAAACCTATCTGGCGGGCACTGCCCACCCTACACGATATCTTATATTAATTACGCCCAGCTACTTAACTATTCACTATCCACTAACCACTATTCACTATCGTCATGAATGACTCCCAAATTCAAGCCCAAGCGTATAGTTATTTTTTAGCTGAAGCACCAGAACTATTGCAAACGATCGAGCATGAAATTCTCACCCTCCCGAGCGAACATACTACTGCCAAAGTCCACAATTTAATGCGGGCGCTGCATACGCTTAAAGGTGCTGCGGCAAATGTCGGCTTGAAGACGATCGAGCAGATCGCGCACAGTTTTGAAGATGTAGCGCGCGTCTTCTATAATTTAGAACTTGAGATCGATGTCTCGATTCAAACTTTACTTCTCAATGGTTACTCGGGATTACAGGAATGCTTGACAGCTCAAGTCACAGAGCGAAAAATCGATGAAGCCGCAATTCTCGATCGGTTAGCTGAGACACTAGATAGTTTAAAGCTAAAACTCGGCGATTGGACTGAGGCAGATATCGCGCTCCCAACCTCGATCGAATTAGGTTTTGATATTGTCGCTTCAATTTTTGAAACCACGATTCAAGAACAGATCGATGAAGTAATTACGGTGATGGCTAACCACGATTCGATCCAGATTGAGGCATGTCTTAATAGTGTTACCGATATCTGTATCAGTTTAG
>NZ_JANMZA010000449.1:0-10128 GCF_031382685.1 Chamaesiphon sp. OTE_8_metabat_110
ATTATTGAAACCTAACTATTTACTAAAAAACCCCACCTAATAACTAGGTGGGGTTTCTTAGAGCGATCGTGACTAACTAGGGCAAAATGAGATTAGTTAATCTCCACTAAACCTCTGACAGGTAATCCAATGTCAGTAGTATCGGCGGGTAGCAAACTAGCAACTCGCGGTGCTGTGGCAAGCTGTGGCGAGCCTAAAATCAAACCACCAAGATTGTTCTGTTGATTTACCACCGTCCAGGGTTGTTTAGTCGTAGGTGCTAGTGTGGTAGCGTAGGTAGTCTTGCGGCTGCTAGGAGCGGCGATCGTAAAGTTCTGTGGCGTACGCTTGACAAGGACTAAATCGTTAACAGGTTTGAACTGCTTGGCGGTCAGTAATGTCTCACCAGGAATATTAAACTTCGGTACGCTGGTATACGCTTGAGCGGTAGCTAGCTGAAGGCTGGCGGCATTGACCGATGTGGCGACAGTGTCTGTATCGGGCGATACGATTTGTCTTAAAGCTAGCATGGGATTTATCGCCTTGGCGTTGGTAGCTACAGGGTTGGCAGCTACAATCGGCTGGGTGTTGAGGTTGTTACCCAACACGCGTTGGAGTCCCGAGGGAATCGCCGCGATCGGGTCGAGGGACTGATAGGGAGTCGATTTAACTTGTGATACGATTGTCTTTGGCGTTACAGCTTGAGGCTTAGCTGGCGGAATCGTTGCGATCGGATCTAGAGCGTAGGGTGCGGTTTTGGTCGTGGGCACATTGTTGGCGGCAATATTCCGTTCCAATTTCTGCATCAGTTCTGGACGCACTACTGGGAATGGATCGACCCCTGACTTACCCGCCGCCATCATTGCAGATAGGGGAGTCGGTGCGCCGATGTCGCTCGCTGAGGCGACTGGTGGCACGACTGGTGTACCAGTCCTAGCAAATTTGTTAGCTACGCGGGGATTACTATTGCCGATATACAAGCCCGGTACGGGAATTGCCGATTGGGGATTGATGGCACGCGCCAGCGCGGAAGCTACAGCAGAATTTTTAGCAGGTGGCTTAATTTGCTTGGTCGTTTTGGCGAATTGGGGATATCTCGCACCTGGAGAGACGAAGCTAGTAACAGGGTTGCTATCGACCGGGCGAGCTTTGGGCGCAATCTTGGTCGCTGCCGTAGGATTACCTAGCGAACTCATCGCCAACTGGCGGACGGCAAAATCTGGGGTAACGGCCATCCCAGTGAATAATTCTCGATCGATCCGCGTACCAGCGGATTTTAAGTTACTCCATTGTGCGGTTGGAGTTGCTGCTTTACTAATATTTCGGGGTGCTGGTTTAGTTGCGGCATAAGTACACAGGGGGTTAGATAGCACTAACGCCGTTCCCAACACGCCAAGACTAGGTTGCAACCAGGTAAGCCAAATTTTTAACATGTTTGAATCAGCTCTATGTAATGAAATTTTTTGAGTCACTGCCACTTACTTGAATAACTGTTAACTTAAATTGGGATTTGGAGTTTGAGTCCAAATTCTCAGGATATCGGTTACTTGCCAGTGAAGGCTGGAGTGAGATTTTACCTGCTTTTCGGTAGTCAATCGGCATAGAGAACAACAGTGTTAGAATAACTTCTATACCTACCGCCTACCCGATTTTGGTTAGCTGCAATGACGGACTTCGCACGCCATGTTCACTCTACCGCTTCAGATATAATCGGGTAAGTTGGCATTGTTGTGATGCTAGCACTGTTATTGTATCACGTTTTTTTTACAGGCTCATCAGTATTTATGCTGGTACCATCCACAAGCAAATGTGCCCGCTCTGCGTGCCTGTGGCTAAGTATAGGCGATCTGGATGCCAACTAAGCTGCGTAAATCTACTGGCGATCGGATGGCTGAGAATTTGTTCGACCCGACCATCTGCCGTCCACACACAAGTATAACCATCAGCTCCCCCAGATGCCAAGCTAGGGGCCTGGGGATGCGCGATCGCCGCCGTGACGATATCCTGATGACCTGTCAACAATTGACTCTCCCAGGTAGTGGCATCTGCGCTCGCTGTCCACAGCACGATCGTGGTCCCACTGGCTACCGCCAAACAAGGGGTCTCGGTGCCCACCAGCCAAGCCAATTGCCGAATTTTACCTTCAAAGCCTTGGAGCGTCCAGCAGTCTGCCAATTGTTGACGATCGACGATTTTCAGAGTCCGATCGAGATTGCCCGCAGCTAAATAGCGACCATCTGCCGACCAAGCGATGGCGATTGTCGCGGTATCGACATCGATCCGCTGTGGGGCAACCTTCGGTGCGGGTGGCGTCCAAATTTGGACGCCTTTGTAGCCAGCTACTGCTAGTTCTGTGCCATCAGGATGCCATGCTAAATCAAAAATCGAGGATCGATCGAACGTCCAGGTCGTGACTTCCCGCTTGGCGGTGGCGTCCCAAATTTTGACACGATTGCCCGATCCGATCGCGAGCTGTGGTTGACTGGGATGCCAGATGAGATGTTCGATCCACTCATCAATCTCAATGGTTTGCACTAACTGAGGGGGCTGACGATTGCCACAATCCCAAATCAATAATTTGCCAGCTTGTCCGCCAGCAGCGAGCCAACAACCATCGGCACTAAAAGCCACCGCTTGCATCGCTTGTCCATTCGCTGGCTGCAAGTAGACCAATTGGTTCGAGCCACTGTTCCAGACTACTTCTCCCGCTGCCGAACTCGCTGCCCAGCCCGCACCGTCGGGCGCACAGCGCAACCCTGTTACTGACTCACTGAGCTGACATTGCCAACCTAGCTCTAATTCCGACTGCGGGTTGCCTACCAACGTAGCTAAATAAAAATAAAGGTAGCTGCTCCAACCGCGATCTAAAACCGAGCAACCGCAGTTGGATCGCTCTAGTTTTAGACACTCGATCGAGTAATTACATTTGATATGGCTCAAGTCAGACTTGAACTGACGACCAAGGGCTTATGAGTCCCCTACTCTACCGACTGAGCTATTGAGCCAAGCTATTGAACGTATATCAGCATAGCATAAAAAATCGATTTTAACCACCACAACAGCAAACTATTTGAGACAGTGGTGACAAACTCCTAGATCTAGCCGTTGCTGGGTAAATGCGCCATCGGATTAACAGCACTACCACCGCTCGGACGGATCTCAAAATGTAAGTGCGAGCCAGTACTGTTTCCCGTGCTACCCATTCGGGCGATTTGTTGACCCTGACGGACGGTTTGACCAGTAGTAACTGAGAGCTGACTATTATGACCGTAACGAGTAATCGTCCCATCGCCGTGTCTGATTTCGACTAAGTTGCCATAACCAGATTTCCAACCAGCAATGACAATCGTACCGTCAGCAGCAGCATTAATCGGTGTGCCGACTGGGCCAGCGATATCGATCCCTTTGTGCATTCTGCCCCACCGACGACCGAATTTAGAGGTGAGCGTGCCTTCTGCGGGCCAGATAAAGCTCAGAGTAGTGACGCCGTTGTGACTGGGATATCGATCGTCAGGGCTGCCAAACTCGCCATCCGCACCAGTCTGGTTGATATTTGGGGCGGTAGCCACAGATCTGAAATTCCGAGTTTTAGGTTGAGCTACTTCGATCGAAACAGAAGACTCTCCGGTAAACTGTAAGCTGGCTGGATTAGGACGAGCGACTGGCACGGCAGTGCGCGGCGAGAGCGATTGAGCGATTAAAACCGAATTTGGCGCCGATTGTCCTGGCATTTGCGAGACATCATGGCGGAGCTGTTCGACAGAGCCAGATCGCAGCATCGGTACTGCGGGAATGGCGGTTGATTCGGCAGCGGCGATCGTAGGCGAATAATTGGTAGGGACGCTGGAGACTCCCATAAAGACGGCAAATCCAAGCATCACGGCTGAGGTGCGGCTCCGATGATTACCAAACAGAGAGGTAATTTTGTTCGATCCTGACAATCTGCTGGCGGTTGGTGCTGACGACTGGAGCGACAGATCGCGATTGACGATTGGGGATTGAACTTGCTTAGCTTTCTGTGTGATTTCGGGTTTCAACAAAAATGACCTCCTAATTTTGACTACAGCGACAGTCATCTAAATGAACTTGTCGGGATGGGCTGACAGCTAACTGATATCTAAGACCGAGCTTGGCTTGAAGAATATCAGCATGACGGCAGCTTAAGCGATTGACTTTTAACATGTGAACCCAGACGATCGTCAGCTTCTAAAGATGAAAGCAAATGATGACCTTTTACTGGTGCCGATTCTGAATTGCTAAAGTAACTCTAAGTTAAGATGCGATAATTTGCAAGTTTTTGCCGATCGATTCTGGAGCGATCCCGCTCCAGCCAGATCGGTAATTTTTGCTTCAAATTGTGCAGGTATTGCGCGGCTTTATGAAGACTTGAATTACCGATCGAGCGGCTAGAACAATTTCTCAAGCCCTTGCCAAACAACACCTTAGCCGATAGCTCGCTCGATCGACAACCGTGGATTTGCGGACGAAGTATTGTGAAGTTGCGGTCTGGTGTGAGTCTCACAACCCAATTTTTTAATCTCAGTGATTTCGATTACCTTCGGTACGCTACGCGAGCGCAATTATCGCAATTATCGATCGAATTTGTGATGAGTTGAATAAGAAATTGGTAAGTTAATTTCGACCGATCGCGAACGACAGTGATATAAATTTCTTATCTAAAATTAGGAGGTTGGAGCTAGCTCAAAATATTAGTAGCGATTTTAGCTAGCTCAAATAGACTCAATGCTATTCCCTGACTAGTATCCGTCTGACTCAGACACCCCGAGCAACGCTAACTTGGCGACGAGCTTCAAATAGTCCCACAGCGGCACTCACAGAGAGATTCAAGCTTCTAACGCCTGGTTCGTCCATCGGAATATAAACTGTTGCAGCACAGTGTGCCAGCATCTGATCGGGAAGACCATTGGTTTCACTACCAAATAACAACCAGTCATCTGCTTGAAACCCAAAGTCAAAATGACTGGCTGTTTTCCCCCGAACGCTAAACCCAATGCAGCGTCCATGCTGTTGACGCTGAAATTCAATAAATGCGTCGATCGACGGATGTATTTTGAGGCTAACATAAGGCCAGTAGTCTAATCCAGCGCGTTTGAGGTAGCGATCGCTGATTTCAAATCCTAATGGTTCGATCAGGTGTAATTGGGTACCTGTCGCCGCGCAAGTGCGGGCAACATTACCAGTATTTGGGGGAATTTGCGGATTGACTAAAACGAGTTGGAGCATAAATTCAAAATCGATCGGCGGGGAAGTGTGGTTTTCCGGACTCTGATGGTTAAAAGGTAGCTTTAATAGTTACCTCACCGGGATTATGACGATTTAGTTACGAACTCGCAACTTTTCGTAATATATAGATTTTCTTTATATTTGGACTGAACGATCGATCGATTGGAATTTTAAATACATTTGTTAAGTTGGAGAGTTTTGTGTTGGTCACTCAGATGTGTCACCAAGAGCGTAAATGGGGATCTTGGTGCAGATCTGCGGTAGTGGAGGCTACCATTTAGGCGACAGCCTGACAAAGATAACGATCTAATTCGATTTCCTGCTGTTCGACGCGATCGATCGCGCCCATAAGCACCGCCTGCGCGTCGCCCGATTTTGCATATTCCCGCAACCATTGTTGCGCGGTATTACCCTCGCGCAAAATCTTCTTCACTGGCGACAGAAAGCAGGTAAAACCCCGTTGCTTGGCAAAGGGATGTACCTCACCGTAAAGTTCCTCAATCCAGTCATGCGCCGTAATCGATCGCCCGTCCTGCCAATGCCGCAAAGTCGCATCGAGACTGGATTTGGCGACCAGCATTTCATTGGCATCTGCAAGTTCGACTAATTCTTGAGGCGATAAACTACTCATCACCAACGGATCGAGCTGCGGATCGTTCATGAGCTGCCACAATCTCGCCTCAATCAGGCTGGTAACGGCCAGCAAGGCGATCGGATCGATAATTAGGTCGCAAATCCTCAATTCCAATCGATTGAGGTTGTAGGGGCGGCGATCGCCATTAGGACGCACGGACGACCACAGGTGGCGGACATTTTGCATCGTCTTTTGGGCGAGCTGTTCGTTAACCCATTGAATATGATGGGCGTGACTCTCAAATAAGGGCACATGTGCGGGTGTCTTGGGAAATAAGCCCCACCGGGTAGAATGATAGCCAGTAGGCGCAGCATTGATGAAGGGAGATGCCGCACTCAAAGCCAAGTAGAGTGGAGCTTCCACGCGGACGAGCCGACAGGCACGCATCAGTAATTCTGGATCGCTGATGCCGATATTGATATGGACGCTCGCCGTCACCACATCGGTACCATAAGTCTGCTCGATATAGGTATGATAAGGATTATGGGGGTCGGAACGATAAAAAGTATCGGTGCCGCCTAGAGATAAAGTACTCCCCGGAATCAAGGTATAGTCACCAAGTCCTTTGAGATACGATCGCAACTGACGGCGCGGCAATACCAGCGCGCACAGGAGCCGCTCGTAAGAAGTAAACGGCGCAGTTGTATATTCAACATTGCGACTATCTGGCTCGATGATAAACCCATCCAAATCCGCCACAATTCGATCGGATAAACCAACAATCTCGCCTTGGGGTGTACCCGTGTAGACTTCAATTTCAAATCCTTTGGAAAGTAGCATAGGAGTAGGGAGATGGGAGATGGGAGATGAGAGATGAGAGTAATTGGAGATCGAGAGGTACACAACCGACCCTCGATCGCGGATTATCTAGACAAAACCGTTAGGATTTTCGATGCAATACTAATATTCAGTATAAACCCCCAAACCATCGCCCCAACTTCCGATCTTATATCCCAACTTCTGACTTCTGACTTCTGACTTCCTACTCCCATCTCCCATCTCCCATCTCCCATCTCCCATCTCCCATCTCCCATCTCCCATCTCCATCTCCATCTCCCATCTCCATCTCCCATCTCCCATCTCCCATCTCCATCTCTATCTCCCATCTCTCTTCCCTAATGTCCTGCGATCGCGGATAATTGGGAACTAACGTAAAAATCACAACGCAAGTAGCACAACATAAAGTAATGGGAGCGATCTGGGAAATAGATTTTTACTCACGTCCGCTGGTAGACGAGCGACAGAAAAAAGTTTGGGAATTGTTGGTGTGTGAGAGTCCATCGACTACCGAGCAGTCCACCAGCGAACTATTTCGGTATGCTCAGTATTGTCCGAGCGATCGTGTCAACTCGCTGTGGTTGGGCGAAGCTTTGCAAGCAGCCATCCAAGAGGCGGGAGAGTCGCCGCAGCGGATTCGCTTCTTTCGGCGACAGATGAATAATATGATTACCAAAGCTTGTAAAGATATCGGCATTCCCGCAGCAGCCAGCCGGAGATCGATCGCGATTCAGCAATGGTTAAACGATCGTTTGGAGCATTTTTATCCCGCTCAGCCCAACTATCAAGCCACCACGACGACATCGGTGCAAATGTTTTCCGATCCGCCGCAACCGCTCCCCGAAGCCCTCATCGGTGAAAAGTGGACATTTGCCACCCTCGCCGCCAGTCAGTTTGCCGATATGAAAGATTGGCAGATTGGGTTTGGTGAAGCTTTTCCGCTGGATATGCTGGGAGTAACGCCAGAAATGCAGATTCCCGGATCGATCGTCTACTCAGCACGAGCAGTGCCCATCGCCGCCTGGATGTCCGGCTTGGAAATCGTCGCAGTCCGCTATCAACCCGCACCCAAATCCAGATTATTATTAGAGACAGGGGCTAGCGAAAGTTGGATTTTAGCCCGCCTCGATGGTACGACGCAACAAGAAGCCGCCCGATTTGAAGCCAGCAAACAACAGGCAAAGGGAGTACATTTTATCGCCATTCAATCCGATCCCGAGAGCGAGGAATTTGCCGGATTTTGGCTCTTATACGATGCAGCAGATAATTAAATTAATTAATAATTAATAATTAATAATTATTAGTCGATCGGCGATGAAATAGCTCGACGGCTACGTGTCAGAAGATCGGTAAGTTGGTGCGATTATTCTAATACTAGATCGCCGATAACCGTTGTGGTGGGCAGTGCCCACCCTACTTTTAGATCTGTGGCTGCATTAGCAACGCGTCTGTTCGATCGGCAACAGCCCGAACAGCAAGGATAGTAGTAGAGGATAGATCTTGTGACTTCGATACTGATGCTTTAGTCCTCACAACTCATTCATTCACTATTCACTATTCACTATCCACTATCCACTATCCACTACTCACTACTTCCAAATGGATATCGCCGAACAACTTTTAGATCTAGCTAGCAAAGCAGGTGCCGAAGCAGCCGAAGTCTATCAAGCCAAATCCTTATCCCGCCCGGTATTCTTTGAAGCAAATCGACTCAAACAGTTGGAAACAGCCCAGAGCGAAGGAATCGCGCTGCGGTTGTGGAAAGATGGTAAACCGGGATTGGCGGTGGCTTATGGAGCCGTCGAGCCGCAGATATTGGTTGCCAAAAGCCTGGAACTCTCCCAACTCAACGAGCCAGAGACACCCGAATTAAATGGAGCCGATCGCAATATCTATCCCAATTTAGGCGATACCATCCCGATGGAGGAATTGGTCGAGATGGGCAAAGTCGCGATCGATCTAGTGCGATCGGAATTTCCCGATGCGATCTGTAGCAGCCAATGGGATTGCGATATCGAAACCACCCGCCTGGTAAATAGTCTGGGTCTAAATTGTAGCTACACGGACACCACATTAAGCGGTTTTTTGGCTGTCGAGTGGATTCGGGGCGATGATTTTTTGAGCGTTGGGGATGGACAAACCCAACGCGGTCATCTCGATCCGCACAAAATCGCGCAGAGCGTGCTCAAACGCTTATACTGGGCGAAAAAGAATGTCAACCCCCCGATCGGGAAAGTCCCGGTATTATTTACTGCCAAAGCCGCCGATATGCTCTGGGAAACCGTGCAAGCCGCACTCAACGGTAAACTAGTCGTTGAGGGGGCATCCCCCTGGAGCGATAGATTGGGTCAAAAAGTGGTTTCGCCCCTGCTGACGCTGACACAGGCACCCGATCGCGGCCCGTTTAGTTGTCCATTTGATGATGAGGGTTCGCCAACGCGGACATTGACGTTCATTCAAGAAGGTAAGCTGAAATTATTTTATGCCGATCGGACGATCGGGCGGCAACTGGGTTCTGGCTCTACTGGCAATGGCTTTCGATCGGGTTTGGGGAGCTATCCTACTCCCGATCTAGTCAATTTCACGATCTCACCGGGGACGCTGAGTTTTGACGAACTAGTTAAACATCTCGATTCGGGGATTATCATCGACCAAATTCTGGGCAGTAATGCGGGGATGTCTGGCGATTTTTCGATCAATGTGGAGCTGGGTTATCGGGTTAAAAAGGGTGAAATTGTCGGTCGGGTTAAGGATACGATGGTGAGTGGTAATGTCTATACGGCGCTCAAGCAAGTTGTGGCGTTGGGTGCTGATGTTGACTGGAATGGCCCTTGTCATACGCCGTCATTGATTGTGCAGGGGTTGTCGGTGACGGGACGGGGGTAAGGGGTAATGGGTAATGGGTAATGGGTAAGAGGTAAGAGGTAAGAGGTAAGAGGTAAGAGGTAAGAGGTAATGAACTTCGTCAGGTTCTAAATTGAAAGAAAAAGACACTTTCGTCTTTTTTCTGTCACTATTCACTATTCACTATCCACTATCCACTATCCACTATTCACTCAATTAACTCGCCATCGATCGAGAATAAATAGAGCTTACTGGAATCGACGGTTAGAGCTAGTGGATGACCTACTTGAATCGGATGTGAGGAGGCGACCCGCGCGATTAGGAGTGAATTAGCTAAGCTTTTATCGTTACTTTGTCCGCTGACGTATTCGTCGGTGTCAATCTTATCGATCGGGGCTGTGGCGTAGACGATCGTTTCGTGACCTAATACTTCGACCGTTTTGACCGCAACTGAAATCGAGTTGCTAGTGCCTGCGGGGGCGACGGTAAAAGCTTCTGGACGCAAGCCGACGAGTAAATCCCGCGCGAGATATCGATCCAAATCTCGGTAGCGTTGACGCAGATCCGCGCCGAGCGCGAGTGCTTGTCCGCCGATATCGAGCGTCAAATGACCCCGTTCATCCCACGCGGTCCGGCTCCGAAAAATATTC
>NZ_JANMZA010000471.1:0-1560 GCF_031382685.1 Chamaesiphon sp. OTE_8_metabat_110
GTTGAAGCTCAAGCGTTGGCGTAGCCTCTCGGAACGAGACAACCCAACATCCACACAATCGTTGGCGTTGGCGTAGCCTGCCGTAGGCACAGCCGCGCCGAGAGGTTATCTGTAAGTGTGTTTGGTTGTTTCGTTCCGTAAGCGCAAAGCGCAGGCGTTGCCAACGCGTAGCGTTTGCCGTGCCTACGGCAGGCTAACGCCAACAGCAAAAAGGCTACGCCAACGCGCTGCTCTCTACCCAACCTACTCTTGCTCTCAATTATCAATTATCAATTATCAATTATCAATTAATCCCTAAGCTGCATGACTAATCAAAAAATGAGTCATCTCCGCACAGATGCCTTCTAATTCAATCCGGCTGGATTCTGGTAAGCCAAAACCGATGTAACTAAGTACTTCTTCCCAAGCTTGGAGTTCGGTCATCGTCTGGACTTGACGCAATTTCTCGGCATAAAAATTGTGCCAGAACAAGGGTGCGATCTGGTCGTATTTCTTCCAGCGCTTGCGCCAAGCGCGGACATCGCGATGATTGGGTAATGCGACACCTACAATGGGAGGTAAGTCGGCATAACTAACAAAGGTACTGGTCTTTTTGCCAACAACATGCACCACATATCGCCAGCAATTAACTTTGTAAATGTCTTCTGGCGATCGCTTGAGGTGCATGGCAACTGCTGATTTAGTGACAAATCGACTTTGCGGATTGGTTACAACCGTGGCAGGTTTGGAGGCTACTAACATGGGGGGACACCAAAAAGGGGCGAATGAATTATTGGTGATGCACTAGTTTGTGATACTGAATTCGGAATTTAGCCAGGGGATTGCCCTTCATCGAACCAGTATCAGGTCGGGTAGATTTACTAACTATTATAGTACATTAATACCATGAATGCTAGGAACGGAGTTAAATTGTACGCTGAATTTCGATCGAAACTCAAGACACTAGCTAAATTCCGAATCCAGCATCCTAAATTTGTGCATCACCAATAACTCATTCGCCCCTTTTTGGTGTCCCCCTCATGTTAGTAGCCTCCAAACCTGCCACGGTTGTAACCAATCCGCAAAGTCGATTTGTCACCAAATCGGCAGTTGCCATGCACCTCAAGCGATCGCCAGAAGACATTTACAAAGTTAATTGCTGGCGATATGTAGTGCATGTTGTTGGCAAAAAGACCAGTACATTCGTTAGTTATGCCGACTTACCGCCGATCGTCGGCGTTGCATTACCCAATCATCGCGATGTCCGCGCTTGGCGCAAACGCTGGAAGAAATACGACCAGATCGCACCCTTATTCTGGCATAATTTTTATGCCGAAAAATTACGTCAAGTCCAGACGATGACCGAACTCCAAGCCTGGGAAGAAGTACTTAGCTACGTCGGTTTTGGCTTACCAGAGTCCAGCCGGATTGAGTTAGAAGGCATCTGTGCGGAGATGACTCATTTTTTAATTAGTCATGCAGCTTAGGGGAGAGGGAATAGGGGAAAGAAGAAAATGAGTACTTTCCAAATTCAATACTTCTTCTTCCTCTTCATAACATCTGGGGCGGGGGGGGGCGGGG
>NZ_JANMZA010000501.1:0-5841 GCF_031382685.1 Chamaesiphon sp. OTE_8_metabat_110
TAAACGGGCAGCCAGGAATAATCACGCTCTAAATTATCGACAACAATATCAGGAGCAGTATACAAGTTTAGCCATAAAAATAAGCCATCTAACCGCGCCGACTTAGTAATAGTCAGGGTAATTTCATTGCTATATTCACAAGCAGTTACGGCATCAAAAACTAAGTCTTCAAAAGTATCGCTATTAGAAATAACATTACTACTCGGTAAATTTTTAATGCACAAACGCACGTCAAAAGGTTTGCCGACATGCTCGAAAATCTGCCGAGCATAGTGTCCAGTCAGCTCCCCAAAGCTGGGTTCCCGCAGTGAATCGGGTAACGTAATCGCCGCAATTTTAGTCGCACATCGATGTGGAATCATGCAGCCATCGGCTTTGAGAAAGCGGCGGGCATCATTGAGTAGCGGTGCGACACCTTCAGAAGAGCCGATCGTCCCAATAATTTCCGATAAACACACGTCTACAGCTTCTGGCAATTCGATCGCGGTAGAATAACCGTAAATCGGGATAATTTGAGATTGTAAACCGAGCCGCTCGATCGTCTCGATCGCTTGGTGATAGGCTGTTTGACTAGCTTCGATCGCGTAGACTCTTTTGGCTCCAGCTTCGATACAAAAGCGGGCGAGGATGGCGTCTTTACCCGTACCGATATCTACTACTACTTTATCTGTGACTGCACGGGCGATCGCCGCTTGGTAAGCTTGGTTGCGAGGGGTATCGGTGGTCATCGATTGGTACAGTAATTCATCGTACACCGGATATTCGCCCACTGACGGCCACCACTGCATTTGGCGGTGTCGCGGCTGGCTGACGATATATGCCGAGATACTTTGATAACGATCGCCGACGGACTTCATCGCGATCGCCTCCTGGATGCCGGGATGCCGAGCGAGCACGGCTTCAATCTCACCTAATTCGATCCGAAAGCCACGTATTTTTACCTGTTCGTCTAAGCGATCGAGAAATTGCAGTTTCCCATCTGGTAAATACTTGACGAGATCGCCAGTCTGGTAGAGCCGCGCCGTGCGATCGGGACTGAAGGGATTGGGGATAAATTTTTGGGCGGTTAATTCGGGATCGTGGAGATAGCCGCGAGCTAGTCCCGCACCGCCCAAATATAGTTCGCCAGGACTGCCGATCGGACAGAGTGCCAGATTTTTGTCCAATACATAGGCTTGGACATTGGCGATCGGGCGTCCGATCGCTGGGTTGTGTGGATCGCAACTCGCTACGTCACACATAGTTGCGCTAATCGTCGCCTCTGTGGGGCCATAAGCATCGATCAGGCGAACTTTTGATTCCAAAGCCATCCAAGCTTGCAGCTTAGCTGGAGCGGCTTTTTCACCACCGATAATTGCCAATCGCCATGTGGGTGGCAGTGATAATTTATCTCTAGTCAGTCGAGTCGTCAATTCGTGCCAAAAGGCAGTCGGTAGACTCGTCACGCTAATTTGCCAGTCAGTACAGTGCTGGAGGAAATTCTCGATCGATTCGCTCGTAGCAGCGTTGCGGAGTACCAATGTTGCGCCGACACTCAGACAGGGATAGATTTCTTCGGCACTAACATCAAAATTGAGCGAGGTAAATTGGAGGACGCGATCGGCAGGGGTAAGCGCGTATTCCCGGATGGTAGCGAGGGTATAGTTGACGACAGAATGATGCTCGATCGCGACTCCTTTGGGCTTGCCAGTGGAGCCAGATGTATAAATAACATAGGCTAGATCGTGGGGCTTAACTTTAGCTAGCAGATGTAACCGATCGGGGTAGGGATCTAGTTTGTCGATACAAACAATTTTTCCCCCATAGGCAGGCAATTTCGCGATAAGTCGCGACTGAGTGAGGATAATCGACATCCCGGCATCTTCAATAATCAGCGCCAGCCGCGCCTGGGGGTAATCGGGATCTAGCGGTACATATGCGCCGCCAGCTTTGAGAATGCCCAAAATCCCCACGATGGTGTCGAGCGAGCGTTCGACACAGATGCCTACTAGCACGTCAGCACTTACGCCCATTGCCGTCAGATGTGCGGCGAGTCGATCCGATCGACGATCTAGCTCGCGATAGGTAAGTCGTTCCCCAGCACATTCGACAGCGATCCGAGCTGGCGTCCGCGCTACTTGTGCGGCGATGAGCTGATGGATGCACGCAGCACCACCAAAATCGACGTGAGTATCATTCCAGCCATGTAGGCGATCGATCTCCCCAGCGGGCAATAATGGCAGACTAGCCAGCCGATCCACACCATCGATAATCCCACCGATAAATACTGACAACCGCTCTAGTAGCTGCTTGCAGCGCTCGGGCGCGATCGATTGTCGATCGTAACAGCAGCACCATTCATCGCCGCGCTCAGGCACTATAAATGTCAGTCCTGACGCGTACTGTTTGGACGGACTCCCCGCTAAAGTCTCGACGCGGGCGATACCGACAGGCAATCGATCGTCAAGCTGCGTGAGGGGTTGCAAGTCGGGATATCTGAGGAGGAGATCTCGGGCGTAAGTTTGGTGATGTTTGACAGATGCCAGCTCGCGCGAGATCTCCTCAACAGCCGTTTCAAAACTTGGCGAACGACTCAAATCGATCCGACATGGCACCTGAGTGGCGAATAAGTCCGGCATTCCCGCTAATTGGCGATCCAACTCAGCAAAGCTGACGTTCAGATCGAAACAGTCTTGCCCAGAAATCCGGCTTAAATAAGCGACGATCGCGACTGTTAAGAAATCAGCTACTTGCCATGTCGGGTAGCGATCGGCTAGAAATGCCCTCAGCGTTGGCGAAATCGGTACCTGTTGGAATTCTAGCGCCGATCCGCGATGCTCGTTTCGTAAGCGCAAAGCGCAGGCGTTGCCAACGCGTTGGCGACAGCCTGCCGTTAGGCGCAGCGTCTGCCTGCGCAGAGCTACGTCAACAGGGCGATCGATTTCTGGCAGCACCAGCGGGGTGAGAGTTGCCAATCTATGCGCCCAAAACCGCTCGTGTTTGGCTAAACTTGTCTCTAGTTGAGCGATGTCGTGCGCTACTGGCGATCGCCGCAGTGCATCGCCGACTCGTCCCGCACAGAATGTCAACAAGTCTAATGGTTTGCCGTCGAGGGTTTGGAGCTGACGCACCAGCAGATCCGCACTCGTCGTACTCACTCGTATCCCCTTGGCACAGAGCGAGACAATGGTGCCTGGTGGTGCCGTCGAGCGATCGGTACTAATTTCCACTGCCATGACGATCGCCAGTCGGTTGCCGAGGGCGATTTTGGGCAAGCCGATCGCATTTTCCTGCCGATCGAAATCTAGTCCGCGCACTACAGCAGCGATCGATCGGGCGGACTGCTGCCAATCTAAAATGCAGCCGGGACTGGGTTTTTGGGCACTTAAAAAGTAACTGCGCTCTTGCAGATTTTGCTTGACTGGCGATATATTCCCACTCGCAAGTTTGGCGATTAACTCGGGGAATGAAGAGATAATTGCTTCATAGCATTTACTATTGAGCGTCGCCGCAGTTTCACACTCTTCGATCTCAAACGAGACTTGCTTGAGTAGATCTCCAGCATCGACGCGCTCGGCAATTTGATGCCACGAGATCCCATGTCTGCGTTCGCCATTAATAATTGCCCAAGCTGGCGCATTCATACCACCATATTTTGGCAAGGGGCCATCGTGACAGTTGATGGCAAATTGACGTGGTAATGCTAGAATCTCACGCGCGAGAATTGTCGAATTAGAAATACTAAAGAGATAATCAAACGATTGCCCAGACAGAAAATCGTACAGGTTTGCTGGGAGTTGCAATTGAGGAATGTGATGTAACTCTGCCCACCGATCGAGTGCCCCAGACAGTGGCGCTGTCAAGGCTCTATCTGTCTCGACAATCCCGCAGATCTGATGACCGGATTCTAATAGGCTTTTAGCACAAGGAAGCACAAATGACTCCCGACCAATGATAAAACAGCTAAATTTCCGATTCACAGTTGTCATGCCACATTTTTTGATATTGCTAAGCATTGGCGACCTAATATATCACATCTTACTTTAGTCACACGGATGTAGTAGTGTATTCTATCACCACTTTTAATAGATAAATATTGTGAATAAATTGTCTACGCTATTTAGCTTAATTACTTAAATATTTGTCGATCGTCGCCTCAATCTTATGAGTTAGTATTCCATCCAGCAATCTAACAATTGCATTGCAAATCAGCGCGACCGCCAAAATTAGACGATCGCGCTCAAAAATACTTGCGCCATTTAGCTGAGACAGGTAATAAATAGACTAATCAACTAATCTTTTAAATCGTTTTTTACCGACTTGCAACACCTTGCCGACTAGGATTGAGGCATCATCATAGGTGACTTCAATATCCACGATCGCGGCTCCGTCCAATTTAACCGCACCGCCTTGAATTTGACGCTTGGCATCGTTGCTACCAGTACACAAACCACTCGCCGCCAGCAGTTGAAACACTTTAGTGGGGAAGGAAACATCAGCGAGCGAAAATTCGGGGACACTATCGCCCCCGGCATTGTGACCCGGTTTGGTAATCAGGGCGATCGCGTCGGCTTGAGCTTGAGCGGCTGAAGCTTGACCGTGGTACTGACTGACTACCTCAAGGGCCAGCAGTTTCTGGGCGGCTCTGGGATTGTCTGGGAGCCGATCCAACGGTAGGTCGGTGAGCAGTGTAAAGTAATCTTTGATGAGGCTATCGGGCGTTTTTTCGAGCTTAGAGTACATGCTGAGCGCGTCTTCGCCCAAACCGACATAGTTATTCAGCGATTTGGACATTTTCTGGACGCCATCGGTACCCAGGAGGATGGGCATTAACAAGCCAAATTGCCGCGTTTGTCCGAAATGGCGCTGGAGATCGCGTCCGACTGCGAGATTGAATTTTTGGTCGGTACCGCCGAGTTCGACATCAGCTCGGACGGCGACAGAATCGTAACCCTGCATCAAGGGATAGAGAAATTCATGCAGGAAAATCGGACTTTCTTGCTCGTAACGGTTGGCAAACCCCTCTTTCGCCAGCATTTGACCGACAGTCATCGTCGAGAGGAGTTCGAGGGTTTCCCCCAGCGCCAATTTGGAGAGCCATTCTGAGTTGTAGCGGACTTCCAAGCGTCCTGGCGTCTCAAAGTCGAGGATCGGGCGCACGCGATCGAGATAAGCTTGAGCATTGGCAGTAACTTCTTCTGGTGTCAGTTGCTTGCGAACTTCCGATTTGCCAGTCGGATCGCCGATGCGAGCGGTAAAGTCACCAATAATTAACACAGCAACATGTCCGGCATCTTGGAAAGATCTGAGCTTCCGCAAGGGAATACTATGACCTAGATGGATATCTGCACCAGTCGGATCGATACCGAGCTTTACGCGCAAAGGTCGATCTGTCTGCGCCAACCGCTGGGCGAGATTTTCCGCTGGATCGGTAGAATTGGGTTGATGGGGGAAAATCTCAGTCACACCCCGAAATAACCAATCCCACCGATCTGATGCAGACACGGACACATTCACGCTCATATATAAAAATGAAAATCGATTACCTTTAGGTAGGTTACACCAACGAGTCAAAACAGTCGCCAGTTAAGCTTAATATAGTTGTTACCTAAACTGTGCTACTTTTACATCGTTATTCATATTTCTAGCTACCCAGTTTTCAGCAGCGGCAACTTATCGTCTACAATCGCACTCATATCTATCGTGCCCGATCGTCCGTGCCTTCATTGTCCCTAATTTGAGAGAGAAAGATCCTAGTGTCTTCTAGAGCTTTAAACAAACAAAACCCCAAACAGCAACCCGAACCGATGGGGCAAAAGCCTGAAAAGGGCAACTTCTTCGGCGGGATTGGGCAAATTGCTG
>NZ_JANMZA010000508.1:0-4163 GCF_031382685.1 Chamaesiphon sp. OTE_8_metabat_110
GATCGCAGTTATCAGCATCGCGCTCAAGATTTACAAAGGATAATTAGTGAATACGATGCACCATCGATCGCGGCAACACTACTAGAACAGTTAGCTAAATCCTATCCAGGCATCAGCCGAATGAAATAGAGTATTTCAAAAGGTTGACTTATCACTAATATCGATCGATTCTCGTCCGCGTCGTTGGCGTACTTCGGCTACGTATCGCCAAGGGCGAGGCTTCGCCAACAGTACAAGTAGCCGCGCTCGCAGTAAGTAATCGATTCAGCGACAATCCTGACCACCGAACAGCTAGAAAAATGTGATCTTTGAGCAAGTTAGGAGCAAGTATGATTAAAAAAGTGGCAATCGTCGGTGCTGGAGCTAGCGGTGTACTGCTGGCTCACTATCTGTTGCGTCGAGACGATCGATATCAAGTCGATCTCTACGACCGCCTCAGCGATCCGCGCATTATCGAGTTTTCCAATGCCAGAACCTTCCCCATTTCTTTAACCGAACGCGGGATGAAGGCACTGGGTCGGATTGCGGGACTGGAAACAGCAGTTAGAGCGATCGGTTTGGAAATGAGCGGCACCATTTTTCATCAACCCAACGGCAAAACACGAGTGAAATCCCGACAGAAGCCACTGGTAACACTCGATCGTACCAATTTGGTCATTACATTGTTGAACGAGTTGACCGAACAGTACGATAACAGCCGACTCAACCTGCATTTCGATCGGGTCTGCACCGCAGTGGATTTTGCCGCCAAGACGATTACTTTTCAAAGCACAGCTCCAACATCCGAGCCTACAGACACCGATCTGACTGTGGACTACGATTTATTAATTGGTGCAGACGGCGCACGTTCGGTAGTGAGATCTTATTTTCTCAACACCGAACTGTTTGAGTTCGAGCAAAAATACGTCTCGACCGACTATAAATCGATTATTTTGCCTCGCCCAGATCGAGCGTTAGACTTCAATCTCGAATCAGGCAAAATTCATTCTTGGCGTAGCGATGATGGCACGTTTGTAGTGCTACTCCATCAACCTGACGGCAGCATGAGCGGTGTGATTTTATTCCCTCGACTCAACCAGGAGGTTGCCAACCTTTCGACCCCAGAACAAGTCCAACAATTTTTCCACAAGCGTTTCCCAGAGGTAGGTCAAATGATGCCTGCTTCCGAAGCAGAGGCATTTCTGGTGCGATCGCCATCTCGGATTTTAACCATTCGCTGTAATCGCTACCATCACGGAGATAGCGTACTGATTATTGGCGATGCCGCTCATTCGGTGTCACCCTCGATCGGTCAAGGTTGCAACGCTGCACTAGAAGACGTGGCGATTCTAGACGAGTTGTTAGATGAGTATGCTGACAATTGGGCAGAGGCGATCGCCCAGTTTACGCTTCGTCGCCAAGCGGATGCTCATGCTTTAGTAGAATTAGGCGACTACTCCTTTCCCTCCTCCTCTGGATTATTCATTGAATTTGTGCTCAGAGAACAACTCGCAACAACGCTACATCAACTGTTTCCAGATCGCTGTTCGCCGTCATTATCGGAACTAGTATTTGAAAGTTCGGTTCCCTATTCAGAGATTTTGGATGCTTATCAGGGGTGGATCTCAAAAGTGAAAAAGCGATAGCGAAGCGCTGCCTTGGCAGGTCGCCCAAATTGAGTTTTATGGAAAAACAATTTTAGGAGCAGGCTACAGGAAAATCGATGTGTTAAGTCCCACGATCGATCGGTTAGAATATGAAAATTAGAGTGTTGGTTATTGACTAATGCTTCACATAATTCAATTCGATGACTCTACCAAATTAAGGATGAGAACGAATCGAGTAATTCGTTTTATAAGTATCCCTATAACTTTTTTGATTGGATTGCCCCAATGAATATTTGCGATTAAAGTTTATCTGATACTCGTGATGCTTAAAAAAGCTTGGCTTTGCACATTTTGCTTGTTTTTACTGACTGTTGGTTGCACCAGTACTAACTCCACCAATAGCAGGCAAGATTCCCCAAATAACCCCAACGAGATTACAACATCTAATACCGATCGCCGCAACAAATTACGCGGTCGAATCGAACAAATTTCTAAGACTGCTCAAGGTCGTATGGGGGTTACAGCTACAGTGCTAGAAACTGGAGAGTCAGTCTCCCTGAATGGAAATCAGCGATTCCCGATGCAAAGCGTTTACAAATTCCCAATCGCGATGGCTGTGCTGGATCGAGTAGATCGAGGTAAACTCAAGCTAGACCAAAAGATTCGGATCGAGGCAAGCGATGTCGTTCGGGGCAGTCAGATTTTAGACCAGAAAGCGATCGGAGTGGAACTAACTCTAACTGAACTATTGAAGTATATGGTTTCTAGTAGTGATAATACGGCTTGCGATGTGCTGTTACGACTCGTTGGTGAGCCAAAGATTGTTACTCAATATTTGCGTGGTCTTGGCGTAAAGGACATTGTTGTTGCCAATACGGAGCAGGAGCTAAGGAAAAACCCCGCCGTGCAGTATCGTAACGATGCAACACCTGATGCTGCTGTCGGGCTATTACGCACCTTTCACGAGGGCAAAGGGCTGTCAACGTCTAGTCAAGCATTACTGCGACGATTGATGACAGAGACGACTACTGGCAAACAGCGCATTAGAGGATTGTTGCCGAAGGGGACGGTTGTGGCGCACAAAACAGGAACTTCGGCGACAGTCAAGGGTGTGACGGCGGCAACCAATGATGTGGGAATCGTAACGCTGCCGAACGGGCAAAATTTAGCGATCGCCGTCTTTGTCTCAGATTCCCCGGCGGATGCGGCGATCCGCGAGCGATCGATTGCCCAGGTGACACGCACTGTATGGGATGAATGGAGCAAATAGGTGCAGATTGTTTACTTTGGTTAGCCAAGAAGTGGGATGCAGTTTTGCCGTCGAATTTGCTTGGGACGGAATTCGGTGCTGGCAGTGTTGTAGGCAAAGGCATCCAGGAGAGCGATTATTTTCGGGGGAGCTAGACAAGCTAATTGAGCTTGCTGTAGGGAAAATTTGCGACAAACCAAATAAAGCTAAATCTTCCTGCATTATTAATTGTCATCTCCGCTAAAAATAATCGCTCTCGTAATCCTCGCCCAACTAATCACTATCGACGAGCGCGAGGGGATAAGTTGGGGGCGACCGAATTATGACACAATAAACTCGACCGATGGTGCTGGCGATCGACATGCGATCGGAAAAAATATGGGTTTTGAGTTGATAGAAATCGATACTGAATGGCTGGCAATAGCCATGTTTGCGGGCTTTTTTGCGATCTTGATGACTGGTTATCCCGTATCATTTTCCTTTGCTGGTACCGCGATCGTGTTTGGGATAATTGGCTATCTAATGGATGCCTTCGATCCCAGCCGTTTGTTATTGCTGCCGAATAATTGGTTCGGTACGATGTCTAACTTTACGCTCTTAGCCATTCCCTTTTTTGTTTTCCTGGGTTCCGTCTTAGAAAAATCGGGCATCGCCGAAGAATTGTTAGAAACGATCGGGATTGTATTAGGCCCCGTGCGCGGGGGATTGGCTTTAGCCGTAGTCCTGGTGGGCACCCTGTTAGCCGCAACGACAGGGGTGGTAGCAGCAACCGTAATTATTATGGGCACGCTCTCCCTGCCCGTGATGCTGCGGTATGGTTATGACAAACAATTAGCCGCTGGAGTCATCGTCGCTTCGGGCACCCTCGCCCAGTTGATCCCCCCCAGCCTGGTGTTATTGGTATTGAGCGATCAGTTGGGCGTGTCCGTGGGCGATTTGTTCTTGGGGGCGTTAATTCCTGGGTTGATGTTGTCGGCTTCCTATGCCGCCTACGTACTGATCCTCGCCTATTTCAAACCCGACCTCGCGCCTGCCCTACCTTTATCCGTCCGACAGATTAAGGGCAAAGCGTTGGTCAAAAAGTGCCTCAAAGCAGTTTTACCACCCTTGCTGCTGATTTTCGCCGTCTTGGGGAGCATTTTCTTTGGCCTTGCCACACCGACTGAAGCAGGGGCGGTGGGAGCCGTCGGAGCTTGTGGCTTGGCAGCTCTCAATCGCAAACTCAATTGGCAGTTGATTACCACGGCAGCTCACTCGACGGCGGTGGTATCGACGGTAGTGGTGATGATTTTGTTTTGCTCGTCGTTTTTTAGCCTAGTTTTTGATGC
>NZ_JANMZA010000512.1:0-4846 GCF_031382685.1 Chamaesiphon sp. OTE_8_metabat_110
CAAATACCGCAATTCCCAATCTGACTCGATCTAGTAAATTTATCTGCACCTTGGGGTTGGGGGGTAGGGGGTAGGGGTTAGGCTTTGGGCTTTAGGCTTTAGGTTTTGGGCTTTAGATTTTAGATACTTTGTAGGGTGGGCAGTGCCCACCATCAGGGTTACAGATGATTTTAGTATTTAAAATAATTGTGTTTACCTACTTCTATAAAATTTAGAGATATATAAGTAGCTGGGGTTAACTAAGTAGGTAGATGCAATTATTTGTAAGATAGATTATGGCTGAAACCTAGCTGGTGGTCAGCGATTCGCGCCCTGGAGGTTTCCTCCAGATCGAGCGAATCAAGACAGTGCCCACCCTACACGATATCTTATATTTAATTACGCCCAGATACTTAAATATAAGAGGCTAATTGTGCCTACCTACTCATACATCGACTTGTGTTTGACTTGCGATCGGGTATCGCCAAATTATCGATTTGCTCTAGCATATGCGAGAGCCTCTAAACATTTATCGTTGAAGACAGGCGAACGATCGATCCGGTCTGAAGTTGGCTATTATATCAAGACTTGGGGACGAGTATTTGCTCGATCGCAGCCAATAGCCTACGCTAATGCGGCGGTAACGATCGATAACGCAACGATAGGAGCGGTAATCGTGCGGAGAATCTGGCGTCCGAGGGAGACAAGCTGAAACTGATGTGCGAGTGCTAACTGGATTTCAGCAGGCGTCCAGCCGCCTTCAGGGCCGATCGCGATGAGAATGGGTCGATCGCTAATTTTGCTCGATTGGAGACAGGTGAGGAGGTGGGGATGTTCGCCTCTAGCTTCGCACAGATATTTGGCGCTTGGATCGGGAAGTTCGCTCAAAATGCGCTGTAGAGACTGTGGTTCGGCGATCGTGGGGATAGTGAGTCGTTCCGATTGTTCGGCAGCTTCCTGGGCGATTTTGCACCATCTCTGATACTTTTGGGGACTGGGAACTAGCAAGGTGCGATCGCTCAGGGCGGGGAGGATATTCGTCACGCCGAGTTCGGTACAGGCGCGGACGATATCGTCAAAGTTATTCCCTTTGGGGAGAGCGCAAATCAGGGTAATCGGGGGTGAAAGTTGGCGATTTACTGAGCTGGTGCCTGGGGTAATTAATTCAACGATCTGGGCATTTGATGTCGCTAATTCGCACAGATACAGTTGTCCGGTACCGTCGATCGCGTGAAACTTGCTGCCAGTTGGCAGGCGGAGGACGCGGGTAAGGTAGTGATGTTGTGCTGGTGTGAGTAAGATGTCTCGATCGACAATTTGACTGGGGGAGATCGCGATCCGTTGCAATGTTTTTAAAAAATTGATTACAAGATGTTTTTCGTGTAAGATAAAAAAATGATACTGCGGTCAAATTACGGGGAATACTAATAGAGTATGACTCGAAATGTCCAATCCTAGCGTTCTGGTAAATCAATGGTTGCATCTACCAACAACTTAGACCGATGTTATCAGTTACTCGGCATCTATCGCGGCGCATCGATAGAGGAGCTGAAAACTGCCTACCGTTCCTTGGCTCGCAAACTGCATCCCGATCTCAACCCAGGTGATGTTGACGCACATCAACGTTTTATCTCGCTCAATCAAGCTTATCAAACTTTACTCGCGGGAATTACGGCAACTGCCAAGCCTCACCCCGATCGAACGACTCAGCAGACACCAGCCAGTACGACTAAGACTCGCGTTACTACTGCGCCACCATCAACCACCACCCAAAAACAGCCGCAAGATAGCGATCGATTGAAGTGGCAATTGTATGATGAATTACAGTCTTTATTAAAGCAACAACAATTTTTAAAAGCGATCGTCTTAATTGAGGGTTTAGCTCATCATTCCCCTCAAGATCGTCAGGTTTGTCAATGGCAAGGGATTATTTATTCTCAATACGGCAATCAATTAATCCACCGCCGCGAATTTGATAAAGCGCGAATCTATCTCAAAAAAGCCCTCAAGGTCGATCCTCACAATCGTCAATTGTGGCAAGAAGTCGATCGTGGATTCAATCGGATTACTCAATTAAGTTAACTGTGGATAGTGTTTTAGTGGATAGTGGATAGTGTTTTAGTGGATAGTGGATGGTGAAAAGGTGCTGTACTTAGGGAGAACCTGAGTAGAGTTTGTTGCTGGTGCAGTATGTGAGTTAACGAGACACAGGGGTTTAAATCCCCACCCTAAAAACCCAATTATCAATTATCAATTAACCATCGATCGCGCCTAATAATTTGAGCGTTTGCCGTTGTCCCAATGCCAAGCCAGTAGCTCCGGTAATATTCAGATCTTCGTAGGGACGACTGAGGCGCAGCCGATGGATCGCGCGATCTCCATCGACATCCCAGATCGCGATCGTTTCATCTTCGCCAGCACTAGCGATCTGGCTGCCATCGGGACTATAGGCGATCGACCACACCCAATTTTGATGGTCGGTATAGGTTTGGAGACATTCACCAGTGGGAATCTGCCAGCGTTTAATCAGTCTGTCACCGCTACCGACGATCGCGTGATAATCCGGATTGGATGTGGCCGCGATCGGTGTGGGACTAAACGCTACAGTCAGGATGAGACTATTGTGAACGATCTTTGTGGGCAAGCATTCCCAATTAGTTGTGTTCCAAATTTTGACAGTGTTGTCCATGCCACCACTGGCGAGGTAACGTCCGTCCGGACTAAATGCCACGGTTAAGACGGGCAAAGCGTGAGCAATAATCGTTTGCAAACACTTACCTGTATCCAGATCCCAAATCCGCACGGTATGTTCGCAAGCAGTCGCAATCGTCCGATTTATAGCGCACAAGGCAACTGCTTGAATGCGATTGGGGTGTCCTGACGAGCGAGCGAGTTTGCCAGTATCGATCTCCCAGATCTGGAGATCGGCTTGATAATTACCCACAATTAACTGCTGGCTATCGGGACTAAATACTAGCGCACAAGTCCCTTCCATCTCGGCATCATCAGCACCGCTTCGCTGAACGATCGTTTGAATGCAGGTCAGGTCTTGTAAATCCCAAATTCGGAGCGTACGATCGAGACTACTACTTGCCAAATATCGTCCATTGGGACTCACAGCCAGTGTCGGTACCGCAGCGAGATGTCCGGTTAAGGTGTGAAGGCACGTCAGACTCTGCCAATCCCACAGTCGAATCCCCCCATCGCGATGACAGCTTGCCAACCAGCCGCGCTGCGGTACGAACGCGATCGATTTAATCCAGTTACTATACCCACTAATAGTTTTGACACATTTACCCTGTTGCAGATCCCAAATCGAGATCGTCCGATCCTCGCTCCCGCTGACTAGATGCCGATCGTCAGCAGCTAGCGAAATCGACCAAATCCGGTCTTGATGCGCGCGAAACGCCATCCTACAAGAGCCTGCTGTCAAGTTCCACACCCGGATCGTCCGATCTTCACCAGCACTGATGAGGGTCTTGCCGTCAGTGCTAGTATCGATCGACCATACCCAGTCTGTATGTCCGTCGAGGGTTTGCAGCAGTTGCCCAGAAATTGTGTCCCAGATATAAATCGTCGCTGACATCCCGCTGACAATCAGTTGCCGACCGTCAGGACTATAGATCGTCCGAATTACCCAATGTTCGTGCTGCAAAATGTGTAAACATGCACCAGTTGCCAAATCCCAAATCCGCACGGTACCATCGGCACTCGCACTCGCCATCTGGCGCTCATCGGGACTGTAAGCGATCGAAAATACCCAATTAGTATGCCCCCTCAATACCTGGAGACAATAGCTATCTACCTGCGGAACAGATACGGCACAGAGTACTTTTACCAGATCGTAGATCCGAATCAAAGTATCGTCGCCACAGATGGCGACCCGGCGACCATCTTGGGTAAATTGCATCCCTCTTAACGTCTGAGTATGGGGGCCGATCAGCGCGATTTGGTTGCCAGTGGCAATGTCCCAAAATCTCACCGTCCCATCCTCGCTAGAACTAGCCAAAATCCGCCCGTCAGCACTAAAGGACAGCGCCCGCGTCCAGTTAGTATGTCCCTGATAGATGGCAACTCGTTGGCCGTCCCTACTGTGCCACAACGAGACATCACCATTGGCTTCGCCAGTGGCAATCAGATTGCCATCGGGATGATACACCGCAAAGACAATTCCGCCAAAGGCTTGTGTAAATACACAGCGATCGAAGATCGCGCCAGCAAAATTGACTCGTTCGAGGATCGCCCCCGCCAAATACGCCGAGCGGATCGGTAATGAAGAACAGTCTAAATCTTTCAGCGTGCGTGGCTCTAGTTCCAACAGTAACATGAGGATATTTCCCGCTAGATAGCCAGTCGGGATCGGATCGAGGGTCTGCCACACGCCTAGAATCTGCCGGAGGTGCTGACTGAGCTGCTGGCGAGATCCCCACTGCTCGATCGATCGATCGAGAATGGGTCGCAAAATCGACTGGGTTTGGGTTTGTCGCAGATAATCTTTGGTCTGTGCCTGAATGATGGCGTAAGTGTTGAGGTGATAAAAACGCTCGATCGGATCTAGAGTTGGCTCAGCAGGGTTTGGCGGGGCGAGTTCGGCGACAAATCGCTCGATCGCTCTAGTGGTAACATAAGCGATCGTGACTGGCTGGAGCGACCAGTTCCGCTCCTGTGAGGTGATAATGCACCGCCGGGACAGCGACTGGAGCGCGTTCATCATCTCCCCGGACATCTGGCGATCCGCCAAATTCGACCGCAATTGGTTGCTACTAATCGGTTCGCGCTCCAGCGCCAGCCAGTAGACTAGTTGTTGTTCGATCGGCGATAACCGCTCGAATTGCCGTTGGAGGATATCATCGATATTCCGAAACTG
>NZ_JANMZA010000514.1:0-3144 GCF_031382685.1 Chamaesiphon sp. OTE_8_metabat_110
GAGCAATTGCAGTTAGTAGTGCCTGACAATAAAATTAAGCGGATTGAGGCATATTTCAATACCCCTGAAATTAACATCAAATTCACAAAATTAGATCGAGGGATACCTGAAACTTACGAAGAATCCCGCCGTAGTTATACAGTCTTACGTGTCGATCCCGATCTTTTAACTGCGGCTAATAAGACCGCAATCTCCAAACAACTTGGTAAGCCAGTATCTCAAGCAGATTATCAAGCCAAACTTGCCGAGATTCCTATTACCCACCAATGGACATCAATTAAGCTCAATAATCTCAAACAATGGATCGAACGATATCCTCAATCCATAAATGCCCCGATCTTGGATCTGAACAGATCGCAGCCAGTCCCTTACTCGCTCAAACCAATTACTGGCGAAGTATTAACGCGATTCAAAGGCACCGCGATGGCAATCGATAATTCAATCGTATTTGAATTTATCAACGATCGACAGCGGGATACTGCCACCTATCACCTGGGCTTGCCAATTAAAGCCGAACTTCCCAGTGAGGATAGTAAATCAACTCGTTATTTTGCTGTGGTAGAAACCGCAACACTCCAAACCTACCTTAACGATCGTGCTCTCAGCCACGTTTTGGTCAAAGATGGGGTCAAGCGTTCAAACCCAATTCTCAACTCGTACAGCACCAGCAAGGACTGGACTAAGCTACAGTCTCGCGCTCAGACTGATATCATCATGGGCTTCGCGGCTAACAAATATATTGGGATTCCACTCGAAGCCAAAAGTCGCACGTCCATGTATCGCGACAACTGGGGTAATAATGCAAATGCGACCGTCTACAAATCAACAGATGTAGTAATGGTCAGCGGTAATCGGACGGGGAAGGATACCAGCAATGAGTTGTTAGCACGCCATTTTCGGACGCAGTACCTACCATTAATTAATGCCGCAATCGCAGGCAAGGCAAAGATCCTGGTTGGCGCGGACGCAGGAATAGACACAATGGTCAGAGAACATTTAAACGATGTTGGCTACGATCTGCATCTCAATTCGGCAGGAATATACGAGGCAACAATTCGATCGCAGATCCAAGAGGAAGCCTCGCTCCAAGCATACATCCCAGTGCAGGAACAAACAGAACGAGAGGAGGAATGCGAGTATGCAGATATGACAGTATAGTCAATGTTTGGGAAGTGGAGGCTGGTTTTATCCAGCAATTTAGATCGACGCAATAGCAATTCACACTGCATACTTCCTCAGTCAGTACGAGTTAATAATAGGATGATAATCATCCTATTATGCTAATTCTTGCCACAATTTATCTATAGTTCATAAAAATTCTAGTTACTATTTCCATATTCAAGATATATTCTCTGCTCTTTTTCTTCATCAGTTTCAAATCTCCGATCGTATTTTTCTTGAGCTTCTAATTCAAGGAGAATAGATATTTTTTGAGCTGCTTCTAATTGATAATTTTGGAAGATATCCAGCACTCTCTCTTTCGCATACGCTTCTGGAATCAAGTTTAACAGGACAATCAGGTCTTCACTGAGAAAAGTACCATCTTCATAGCACTTCCATTTTGAATCAAAATTAGATTGTTGAGAGCCATGTAAAATACACTCAGATGGATCTAAGTAAAAATCAGTTAAAAAAAGTTCATAACTTTTTTGGTTGAGATCTTTGAAAGCTAGGGCTTTTTTTCTTATCTCAAAAAATAACTCAGGTAACTCACGAACCTGTGTAGGTGTATCACTATCGGTCATAGCTAATATTTTGGGAGCGACAACTTCGATCTTAGCAGTATAATCCACAGAACATCAGTGCAATCTGGCGTAATTAAGATAGAAGAGATAGCTCAAAAGTTGCTATTTCTAAAATTTAATCTAATGTAAACTGTGTGATTGTTCGGTTTATGCTCAACGCCTGATGGCATCAAAGGGATCGGGATGAGTGCATTAAATCATATCAGTGAAATCAGCAGACAATCTCAAATATAGATTCGTACTTTCATTCACACGATCCGAAAACAATCGAAATCGTCAACCCAAACGCCAGGGCGATTGCACTTTTGCAATCGTTCCTCGCAACGATGACATAAGCCAGCCACGAAAAGACTATCCTCCGTCACCAAGATTTGTTCTAGTTCCCATCGTAGTTTTTCCCGATCGCGTTGAGTCAACCGACACCGAAAAATGGAATACTGGACTCGATCTCCGTAACCTTGCAAGAGCTTGTAGGCTTTGCGCCAGCGTTTAGGCGAGCGGATATCGTAGCAAATTAAATACCAATGTTTAATTTCTGCCATCTCTATCTCACCACCAATCGAGCAAATAACCCACTCTCACCATTCCATTCCTTCTCTAGCAATCTTACTTCTAATTCCAACAGCCGTCGGTAAGTCAGGGAGTAACCAGTCACGGGGTGTTTCCAGCTCTCTTGTTTGCGACGTTCGTAGAGCGCGACGAATTTTTTCCGGCCCTCATCACTCAACCAAACTTGTTGACCCCGAATGGTAAAATCGGTCTGGACATCCCAGCTCAACCGATTAATCGAACTCAAGACGATCGAATCAACCAGTGGAACGCGAAAAATCTCCATTAAATCTAAAGCTAGTGGTGGAGCCTGAGTGCGAGGCTGGTGATAGAAACCTAATGCTGGTTCTAATCCAACAGTGAGAATGCTGTTTGTTACATCTTTGAGTAGAAGTGCGTACCCAAAACTCAATAGAGCATTAAAACGATCTTTGGGTGGACGGCGGTTACGTCGATCGAAATGTAAACTACCATCAACGCGATCGCTAATTAGAGTATCGAGCGCACCAAAGTACAGAGCAGCTAGATTGCCTTCCATACCCAGCAGGGAAGGGATAGAAGTAGTCTGAGTCACTTGTTTGAGAATCATCTTCATCTGCTCGATCGCCTGAGCCAAGGATTCTGGCATAACTTTTTGCCCGCGTTGTCCGCGCATCAACAATTTTCGCTGCCCCTGTCCGCGACAGACAACCAATTTTCGAGCTAATTCCAGACATAGATCTGGATTAGTCAATGCTTGATATTGAGCGATTCGCCGCTGAATACTCCCTTGACGAAAATCGAAGCCTCCCAAATATCGACCACCACCAGAAACTAAATGTACGCCAATTTCGCGTTCCCCACAGAAATA
>NZ_JANMZA010000054.1:0-2665 GCF_031382685.1 Chamaesiphon sp. OTE_8_metabat_110
CTTCTCTATCTCAGCAGCGTCGAACTGCGACAAATCTGTTACTTTCTAGCAGTTACAGAAGCCGGAAATAATTTTACGAAAGCGGCAGAATACTTGCAGATCGATCCACCGCCGCTGGGACAACGCATTAAATCGCTCGAACGGAAGTTGAAAGTTGAGTTATTCGATAGGCAACGGCGACCGCTACAATTGACCGCAGCCGGGAAAGTTTTTTTAGAAGAAACCCGGTTGGCGCTGACAACTCTCGAACGGGGGATTGCTAGAGCACAACAAGCACATCGGGGCGAGATTGGCTTCCTCTCGGTGGGCATTGCTAGTTCGATTTCCAATACCCTATTACCCGATATTTTGCGGGCATTTCGCTCTCGGTTTCCCGATATAGAAGTAGAACTGCTCGAACTTACCGCTGAGCGTCAACTTCAGGCATTGCGGGAGGGTCGCCTGAATATCGGTTTTGAAGTAGTTGCTAATGCTCAGGAACCAGACACCAGCTTGAACGTACTGCCGATTATGGAAGAATCCCTCGTCGTTGCCATGCCAGAGCTACATCCCTTAGTATTCCAACGCCAAGTATTTTTGCGCGATCTTGCCAATGAAAAATTAATCTTACCCTCGATCGCGGAGTTTCCCTTTTACCAAAAATTCATTTATTATTGCCAACAGTCGGGCTTTGAGCCAAATATTATTAGGGATGTCCAAGCTACTTGGTTGGTGACGATTCTTAGTTTGGTAGTGGCACAAGTAGGACTGGCAATCTTGCCGAGTAACGTCGAAAATTTGCAACGTCGCGGCGTCGTCTATCGACCGATCCAAGATACCAGTCTTCGCAGACAGATCTCCGCACTCTGGCGCAAAGATGACCACTCAGTCGTCTTAGCTGAATTTCTCAAAATTGTCGCCGATCTCTCCGGTAGCAAACTTCCTGAATAACCAGCAATGCTATTGGTTAATGCTGTTGAGTAATGCCGTTGGGTTTCGCGTTGCTTTCTACCTAACCTACATCTATTCACTATTCACTATCCACTATCCACTATTCACTCTCTAACTAAAAGTGATAACATCAACGGCAGATAGTCGTGTCACGCGATCGCGCTAAGACGAGCATTTTTAAGTGTGAAGAGTAAGATTTAAAGTTATGACCGATACCCAGCGACGCATCCAGCCAAAACTAGCTTTAGTGCTAGCATTATTGACGACTATTACTAGTTTACTAACCACCAGTTGTAGCGATCCAGCTCCCACAAATAACCAAGGTGGGACACCAGCCGCTAGTAGCGGCACGACTAGCGATAGTAGCCAAGGTTTAAAAATTGGTTCCCTATTATCAAATACTGGCGACTTAGCCTCGATCGCCCAACCTCTGCCCAATGCCATTAAAATGGCTGTAGACACCGTCAATGGTTGCGGTGGCATCAATGGCGCACCCGTCACCCTCGTGTCTGAAGACGATCAAAGCGACCCCAGTGCGGGTACTGCTGCAATGACTAAACTCTCGGAAGTCGATCGAGTTGCTGGCGTTGTGGGTGCCTTTGGGAGTGGTATTTCTACCGCCGCCGCCGATGTCGCAGTGAGAAATAAAGTGATGATTGTCTCCCCTGGTAGCACCAGTCCCATCTTTACAACTAGAGCCAAAGAAGGCAAATATAGCGGTTACTGGGCGCGGACGGCTCCACCAGATACCTATCAAGCTCAAGCAATGGCACAGCTAGCCATCAAGAGAGGATTTAAAACAGTCGCCACGATCGCGATTAATAACGACTATGGTGTCGGCTTTGAGAAAGAATTTGTCACCGCCTTCAAAAAACTCGGCGGTACCGTCACTAATGAAGCTAATCCAACCCGTTACGATGCCAAGGGTACCACCTTCTCATCGGAAGTCAAAGCCGCCTTTACTGGCAAACCCCAAGCCATCGCCGCACTGGTATACCCCGATACTGGGTCGATCCTACTCAAAGATGCCTACGAACAGGGGTTGAGCAAAGGGGTGACGATTATGCTCCCCGATGGTGCCTACTCGCCCAAATTCCCCGATCAGGTCGGTAAAGATAAAGATAACAAATTTATCCTCGCAGGGGCGATCGGTACGGTTCCTGGGGCACATGGCAAGGCATTAGAGGACTTTAATAAAAAGTGGACGGCGACTGGCAAACCGCTCACTGCCTACCTCCAACATTCCTGGGATGCCGCCGCCCTCATCATGCTGGCGGCTCAATCAGCTAAAACCAATACTGGCGAAGGCATTGCTAGTAAAATTCGCGAAGTCGCTGGCGGCTCTGGGCAAGAAGTTTCCGATCTGTGTGAAGCCATCACTCTGCTCAAAGCTGGTAAAAAAATCAACTATCAAGGTGCCAGCGGTAACGTCGATCTCGACGCTCAAGGCGATGTCGTCGGTACTTACGATATCTGGCAAGTCCAACCCGACGGTACGCTCAAAACGATCGACCAAGTAAATATCCAAACCGCTGCTGGAGCTAGCGCAGCACCTAAAACCGATACTAAGCCTAGCGACAAACCCGCCCAAAAGCCTAAAGTCGAAGCTAAACCTGCTGCCACACCCACACCAGCAGTCCCAGCCAAGCAAGGGTAAATTAATTGATAATTGATAATTGATAATTGATAATTGGGTTGTTGAAATGGGGATTTAAACCTCTGTTATTTGTTAAAC
>NZ_JANMZA010000542.1:0-8007 GCF_031382685.1 Chamaesiphon sp. OTE_8_metabat_110
CTAGTTTTGGCGTTGCTGAATCTGGGTATGATACCAATCGAAATCCCTTGCCCTTACCCCGCCCTCGCCTCCGGCTCTGGCTCCCCTCTGTCTTGTCGTTTTTTTATTCGGGGGGAACCCTAGACATAAAAACGCCGCTCCCAAGCTTGGGAGCGACCCCAATCGCGCTGAGGTTCCCTCAGCGTGCGTTTGGGTCAAGACAGAGGGGTTGGGGGTGAGGGCAAGGTCTATGCTTCATACCCAAATTCAGCAACGCCTATTTTTCTAAAGCCTAAAGCCTAATACCTAAAGCCTAGTCCCCCGTCCCGTCAAGATGTTCACCATCTGGATGAGTCGATCGGGATCGATCGGTTTGGGCATGTGGATCTCAAAGCCAGCCGCGATCGCGCGTTGGCGTTCGCGCTCGCTGACATAGGCGGTAATTGCGGCTGCGGGAATCTTACCGCCCGATCCGACAGGCAACGCTCTCACCTGTCGGATCAAGGCAAAGCCATCTTCATCAGGCATCCCAATATCTGCCAGGAGTGCGTCATAGCTGCCCTCTGAGTCGGTTAAAGCGGCAATTGCCGCGCTCGTTGAGGTGACGGTCGTCACACTCGCGCCTGCGTCTTCGAGGATGTAGCGGATCAAATCGAGCAGATCCGTCTCATCATCTACTACCAGCATCCGTAAGCCAGTGAGATCGGGTGTCTCCTGCTGCGGTGGTAATTGGCGTTCTGGCGCGAGCGTCGGCAGATCGTCGATCGCGGCTGGATCTAGCGGCAGTTGGATGATAATCGTGGCTCCCTGTCCTAGTCCGGCGCTCTGTGCCCGTACGGTACCACCATGAAGTTCGATGATATGCCGGACGATCGCCAAACCCAAGCCCAAGCCCTGGGTCTGTTTACTGCTGCTCGAATCACCTTGGCGAAACTTGTCAAAGATGTGGGGTAATAGCTCTGGCTCGATGCCTTGTCCGGTATCGCTGATGTGAATTTGCAGCTCGGTAGGGGAAACGATCTCGGTAATCTCGACTCGTCCGCCAGTAGGTGTGAATTTAATCGCATTGGTGAGCAGATTCCAAAATACTTGTCCCAACCTGTCTACATCACCCACAATCGTCGTCGGGGTCAGGACTGTGCTAACTTGGATCGATTTGGCATCAGCAGCAAGCTGGACGCACTCAATGGCCGTATTCACGACCGCTCCGACATCGAGCTGCTGCGGGGCAAGCTGCAATTTACCGCTAATAATCCGGGAGAGATCGAGCATGTCATTGACTAGTTGCGATTGTGCCAAGGCACTGCGGTAGATGACCTCCAGACCGCGATCGATCTTGCTCTGCTCTAGCTGGTGGGCGCGGATGATTTGTGCCCAGCCGATGATGGCGGTGAGTGGGTTTCGCAGTTCGTGGGAGAGATTGGCGAGAAAATCATCTTTTGCCCAGTTGGCAGTCTCGGCGGACTGGCGGGCGAGTTGCTCTTGTGCGAGCAGGTGCGCTCGTTCGGCTTCATACTGCTGGCGCTCGGTAATATCTTCGATCGAGAGTAAAATCCGGTTGGTATCCTCAGCCGTAATGATCTTCACCGCATTGAGCAACATCGTTTTCTGACCGATCCGCTCGAATACATGCGTGACCTCGAAGTTGTGGAGGCTCAGATCGGTGGTAAACATCTCCTCTAGAATCGATCGCAAGCCGGGAATATCCCACTGTCCATTCCCCAGCTCGGAAATTGTTGAGTTGGCGGTTTCGAGTGCGGATACTCCAAATGTGTCGCAGAACGCTCGATTGGCGGTATTTACCCGCAAGTCTGATTCGATCGTCAGCAGGGGTACCTGGACGGTTTCGACGATCGCTTCGGCATAGTTGCGGGCGGCGACGATGGTGGCAGCACTGCGCTTGAGGGCATCAATATCGAGCAAAACGATGACGACGCCATCGATCCGATTTTCGACGGTGCGGTAGGGGCGGATGCGGAGGGTGTACCAAGTTCCGGCAAGGGTCTGGACTTCGATTTCTTTGCCGCTGAGAGTTTCGATTACCTCCAAAATTAGCGGCTCTAAATCGGGCAGATTGAGATTGGTGGTGATATCACTCAACGGTCGTCCGGTATCGGTCGAGATAAAATTAAATAACCGTTGCGCTGTCGGTGTAAAGCGGCGAATTTGCAGGTCGTTAGTTAACATCAAAATGGGGATGTTAATATTTGAAAGCAAGTTAGTTAAATCGTTATTGACTAGATCTAATTCGGTATTGCGATTGCGGAGTTCATCGTTGGTGGTATGGAGTTCTTCATTAGTTGCTTGAATTTCTTCTTTGGCGGTTTCGAGTTCTTCATTCGTACTTTGGAGTTCTTCATTGCTAGAGAGGATTTCTTCATTAGCAACTTTGAGATCTTGATTGCTAAATTCCTGCTCTTGCACCACCGCCCGGAGATATTCTTGAGTCGCGCGGTGTTCGTCTAGAGCGGTGGTGAGTTCTTGTCTGAGGCGGATATTATCGCGCTCGACATCGCCTTGGGGCAGGCTCGACTCTGCAACCTCACTGACGGTCGGGTCATCTTCAAATAATACTAAATAGTGGCTGGCTTCGACTTGTGGCAGCTTAAAGGGAATCACCTGAAGATTGAAGCTAATCGACCTGTCGCTGTCTGCGATCCGCAGTCCGATTCTACTAACGGGTAAATTCTGTTGTTGCGCTTGAGCGATTGCCGTTCGCAGTTCGAGCGCAAAACCCGATCGCACGAGGTTAAATAAATCGAGATTGGCAACTCCCGACGTGAGTTTGAGATAGCGATCGATCTCACCCCGCAATTGCAACACCTGCATTTTATCATCGATTACTACCCCGATTGGCGTGTACCGATCGACGATCAAGCGATCGATTTTCCCCTCAAAATCGAAGCTTGGTGTTGCCAGGAGCGGCTGGCGATTGCCGAGATTTCGATTTCCATAGCCGCTATTTTGGCGGCTCATTCTCGCGATCGGATAATTAGGCGTAAATAATAAGGGGTGCCGAGTTGTCGTTGGATTTTTGGCGTAAATGCGGTGCTTTTTGTCAACAACATTAAACAGATCTGCATATTTCCCCATACTTTCGGATGTGCCCAGCAACAGAAAGCCAGTAGCGTTCAGACTGTAATGAAAGATCGGGATAATCCGCTGTTGCAACGCATCGCCGAGATAAATCATCACATTGCGACAACTAATCAGATCGAGATTGGAAAACGGCGGATCGCTGCTGAGATCTTGACGGGCAAACACGCACAGTTCCCGCACCGCCTTACTAATATGATATCCCCCCTCGATCGGGTAAAAAAAGCGATGGCGGCGTTCTGGCGACACATTCACCAGCCGATCTGCGGCATAAATTCCGATCCTAGCGGTGTCGATGGCGGGTTCGCTAATATCGGTGGCAAAAATCTGAACTGCGGGCTGGAGATTGCGCTCTGACAAGAACTCTAACAGACAAATCGCGATCGAATACACTTCCTCCCCCGTCGAACAACCCGCCACCCAAATCCGAATCGGCACCTCCGCTGACTTATTTTGGCTAATCGTCGGGAAAACTGTGGTCGTCAGCAGCTCAAAAGCTTGAGGATCGCGGAAAAAACTAGTCACATGAATCAGGATTTCTTCATACAGGATCTTGACTTCAGTCGGATGCGCTTCTAGATACGCCACATAATCCTCCAGCCGTTCGATCTTCCGCAGCAACATCCGCCGCTGAATCCGTCGATCGAGCGTCTTGGGTTTATAATAACTGAAATCGACACCCGTACTCGCTCTGAGCATGGTAAAAATCGTCGTCAAAGCAGTTTGCGATGCGAGTACTTCACGATCGTTGGCGGCAATCGGCGGGCGCAGATCGGTGGAGAGCGGATTGCGAGCGATATCGACCAATTCTGCGGCAATTCGCTCCGGCGGCAACACAAAATCCACATTGCCAGTGGCAATTGCCGAAGTCGGCATACTATCGAATCTGGCGGAGTCCTCACACTGAGCGAATGTCACACCACCTGCGACCTTAATTGCCGTCAAACCTGCGGTACCATCACCATCACCGCCCGATAATACCACCGCGATCGCCCGATTGCCCCGATCTGCTGCTAGGGAGACTAGGAAGGCATCTCCAGGCATATATTTACCAAAAACCTTCTCGCGCGGCGATAACCCGAACGTGCCTTTAGATAGCTTCATCTGCGTATTCGGGGGAATGACATACACCCGATCTGGCTCTACCATCATCCCTTGCTGCACCTGAGTCACCAGCATTTTTGTGGCTCTAGTCAAAATCTCCGCTAAATAACTCTCTCGATCGGGCGACAAGTGTAGAATCAGGACGAACGCCATCCCAGTATCGATCGGTAAGTGGCTCAATAGCTGGGTAAAAGCTTCTAAACCCCCAGCGGAAGCTGCTATCCCGACGATCGGGAATTGAGCTGGTACTGGGCGATTAGCCGCAGTTGATTCGGGTGAGGATTCAGATGTCATCAGATCGAGCCATGTGGCGATAGTGATTTGAGGAGTTGACGATCTAATCTAACCGATCGTGACGGTTTAGGTCTACTGCCTTTAGGTAGATTATGGTGAAATTCCCAGTTGTAGCGCAACCCATGTCTAATGGTATAGTACGAATATTTGTTAAAATCTCATCTCTTTTTCTGCCGATGAGCGGAAAGGTGACTATTTTGGAAAATTTAGATTCTAGTTTGCCTAAAAATCTTGCCGATTGTTCTAATCCAGACTGTTGAGCGATATAATCTGCAATCTCTTCGATATCTTGGATTGCTGGTTTTGTCAGTCTAAATCGTTGGCGTAGCCTACCGTAGGTAATCGGTCTTCAGCTCTATTTACTGTAGCGAGATTTAAGATTCGATCTAATTTGCTCCATTGCGATATTACCATCAACTACCTCGCCCCGTTGAGATGCTTCCCAGCCGATCGATGCTGCCTGTTGCAGTTCTCCTAATTTTCCTTGGTAAATATCTTCCTGCTTGTCTAAAAGTTCGATCGCGGTTCTAATCACTTCGATCGCATTTTGATATTTGCCGCTAGTTAGTTGGCGACTGACGATTAGTTCTAATTCTGGCGGGAGAGTGACTTGTATAACACCTGCTCTTATTTGCTCTGGAAGATTCGGTTGCCTGTTTCTATTATAAGTTACCCAGAGATCGATCGAGACTGCTATCTCCCATACCGAATTAGCTGAAACTTGGCTAACAGCGCAGTTGTTCTCATCACTTAGAATACCCACCAATAGGTTAATAGCAACACATCACATCACATGTGGTGACAACTATACAGCATTTAACCCGATGATTCTTCTAAATTATTTTTAGTTGCGCTAATTTTTGCTGAATTAAAGTTTCTACTTCCTTAACCTCAGCATTCGAGTTAGGAATGTTGAACGTCTCTGGGGATGCTTCAGCCGTGAATCGATCGACAAACGTATAGAATGCAGATCGATCGTCAGGGTGAGCAATGACATAAGCTCTTAACTCACCTTTAGTCATGGTATCAAAGTTAGGGTTCATTATAAGAATCTCCAAAGACCATTAGGATAGATTTCGATCTGGATGTTATCACCAGCTAAAATAAATAGATTTTCCGTTCGATCGTCAAGACGAACAACGAAAATAGGCGTGAAGGTATTGGTTAAGGATTGGCACAGAATTACACACCTGATACCTTGTTCGGCGGTTGGCAAAATTTGGATACCTCACAATTATGATTATAGAATACTGCACTAGATCGCGATCGACCTACGCAGACTAGGAAATTAGTCTGCCTAGGCAGACTTTGCGACATGAGCAGCGGTTTTAGCCGCTAGCAAAAGGTGGATTTGGGCGAGGGATAAAGGATGATTTTACCGCCGCTGAGTCCTTTGCCGATGTAGTCGTTGGCATCACCTTCGAGTTCGAGGGTGACTCCCTTGGGGATAAATGCCCCCAACCATTTCGTTGAGGGTGCGGAAGCCGAGGGAAGCCATGATTTCCCGTAAGTCTTGGGCGATGAATCGCATGAAGTTGACGGTGTGGGCGGGATCTCCGGTATAGGTGGCACGGAGTTCGGGGTTTTGGGTGGCGATTCCGGCGGGACAGGTATTGAGATGCCAGACGCGCATCATAATACAGCCGAGGGTGACGAGGGGAGCGGTGGAGAATCCGAATTCTTCGGCACCCAGGAGGGCTGCTATGGCGATGTCTCGTCCGGTTTTGAGTTGTCCATCGGTTTCGACGACGATGCGGCTGCGGAGGTTATTCAGGACGAGGGTTTGATGGGTTTCGGCGAGTCCGAGTTCCCAGGGCAATCCGGCGTGTTTGTTGGCGAAGCCTCTCAGAATGAGAATTGAGGTTTGGGGTGAGGCTCCGGTACAGCCGAAACGTGATGAGGCTAATTGTTTGATGCCGCTATTTTTGGAGTCGATCGAGGTGTTAATCGGAAATATCTTCAGCCTGTGTACCCAATTGCTTTATTCTCTTTCGATGAGCCATATCGACCAGAACGAGATTCTTATCAGGTAAGAGTTCCTGGTTTGCAGGTGATGGAGTTCAATTTCTTGACGATTCAACTCAATCGGCTGAATTGGAGAGACTTCTTGACTCAACGTAATCCGGTCGCGGCGGCACTGATGGCAAAGATGAAAATCGACCCAGCAGATCGCCCACGGGTCAAGGTTGAGTGTTTACGAATGATTGCTAGTCTCAAGTTGGATAAGGCGAGAACTTTCCTGATATCGGGTTTCATCGATAATTACTTGCAGTTGAACCCTGTCGAGAAACAACAATTCCAAGTTGAAGTTGCTAAAATTAAATTACCTACTGAACGGGAGAATGTGATGGAACTTACTACTAGTTGGAAGGAAGAAGGAATAGTACAAGGTCGGGAGTCAGCAACACGGATAATAGTTAGCAAACAACTAACTCGAAAATTTGGCAACCTCTCCCCCGAACTTCTAGCGCGGGTGAATGGGTTGAGTATAGATCGAGTGGAAGCCTTGACGGAAGACTTGTTAGATTTTACCAATGTGGGGGATTTAGAGCGGTGGCTGGCGGTTTAACTTTGTTAAATACCGTTTTCACTCGATTCGATCGAGCCTGATGATTCGGCAAAGCAGAGGCTACGCCAACGAGATGGGGCAGATTGAATATGATTCAATTTTACCATTCCCACATTTAAGCAACAAGGATCGATCGAGACTAAAACCGATCGATCTCAAGATCGAAAGCACCATCTACAGTTGCTAAAATCATTCTTTCTAGTTCTAGCACGATTCTGCCCCGCAGACGCTTCGCGAACGATTCGTTGGCATTAGCTTACTTTGGCTAAAGTGCGAACTGCTAAAATTTCGTCAGAGCGTAAGGTTTCGATCGTAGAAATAGGCATCGCAATCTCTGTCAAAGATTCACCGATCGCATTAAAAATTTCTAATACGCAGCCTTCTTCGCCATTACTTGGATGAGGGACAAAATCAATTAAGGTTGCAATATCTCCGGCTCTGAGTCCATACTCTGGTCAATCGCGAGTTAATGAGACTTCTCGATATAATTCCATTGTCATATTAAAACCCCCTACTAGGTTTAAGTGTCACGAATTGAAATTTGCCATCGATCTGTCTTTCTAGCCAAAAGGTAATAATTGGCAGGATCGTACCATTTACACCGAAAAGTCATCAGCAATTATTTAACCGACAATTTCATTTAATCCGCTAACAATTACAGCTAGCTCCTCTGGAGAAATTTGGCTGATTCGATCGCCCAATCTATCTATTGATAACGTCCGAATCTGGCTGATTTTTACCCAAGACTGTTTTGGTAAAGATACTGATTCAATTAAAAAAGTCAGCGGAAACTCAGCCTTTGGAGCTTGACTCGTCAGAGCTAGAGCAATTACTGTTCCCGAATGCCGATTGAATACGTCCTGGCTGATAATCAATACTGGACGAGTACCCGATTGTTCGCGTCCGCGTGTGGGATTGAGATTTGCCCACCAGATCTCTCCTCTTAGTATGTCGGCCATTGAGCT
>NZ_JANMZA010000582.1:0-4786 GCF_031382685.1 Chamaesiphon sp. OTE_8_metabat_110
GACGACTGTGGGTTTGCAAGTGGATGATTTTCTGATGCAAGCTTTACCGGAGTTGATTCAATCGGACTTCACCGCTGGAATGGAAACTCAACTTGATGCGATCTCGAAGGGTCAGCAAGAATGGCAAAGTTATCTGATTGAATGGAACCGGAGCTATTTTGCGCCAGCTTTAAGTAAAGCTACTAAGAATCTACCGGAGCAGGATTATGGCTCTTTTCAGGGTAAGGAACTGGAGAAATCGCGCTCTAAATGTCCGACTTGCAGCAAGCCAATGTCTAAAGTACCGACCAAAAAGGTGAAGAAGGGCTATTTTCTCAAGTGTGAGGATGGATGTAAAGATTCAGAGGGTAAAGGGTTGGTGATGTTTTGGTCAGATCGATCCAATGAATGGCAGATTCCACAACCTAAAACCGAGCAGTCATCGCCAGTGAAGCAAACCGAACATCCTTGTCCGGTTTGCCAGAAACCGCTGGAGGAATATAGTTACATAAAGGATGGACAATCCAAATCAATGCTGCGATGTTCGGATGCGGAAGCTAGAAGTAAGCCCAAACACAAGGATGTCGCCTATTTTCGTGGGAAGGAGGGAGCGTGGTGGAGTCCGAAATTAGGTAATCTTGGTACAAATGCGGCTAAATCGACGAAATAGTAGTACTTCACCTCCTGCTTTGTCAAATCAAAACCGCAACCAAATCAGCATAGTAAACGCACCCATCAGCCAAACAAAACCCAGAACGAGATACTCACTAATTGCTCTATTTCTAAGCTCCTTGGCTCGTTGCTTTTCTTTGTAAATTTGTTCTTGTCTTTCAAGTAATCCTTTGATTTCTGTTAGCCGCAGAATGATATTGCGATTCTCTTACGAGAGGCTACACCAACGCTAAGTTGCTCGGCAAGGGCATCATCATCTTGTCGTTTGTTATCGATTGGGTGGCTACGGAGATCGTGTTCTGCCAGCAATCGCTCGACTTCTGCTTTTAACTCAACTTGCTGTTGTCGTTCTGGGTCGGGCTGTTCGTTGCGACTTAAAATTCGATTCCGCAAGCGGACGCTACGCGAACGAGCTGTTTTCTGACTCTATCTAATGGAGTCATATCATCATTTGGGTCTAAATTACTATTGTTTGGTTCGCTCATGTAAATATGCCAGTTAAGTTGTCCATCGCATTATTTTTTCTTTGCTCGATTTTTTCGACGTGCTTGTTTTTGCATCTTTCCCTGAGCTTTCTTTTTGGTTGACATTAGTATTTTCTCAGGGGATAGACTTAGATCTCTCTTACCAAAAGGGTTTCTGATTGACTCTTTCAGTTTTTTATCTTGAAAACAGTTCCACCATTCCATCTCCGAAATTGTATCTTGAATCAAATTATAATGCTTGCGATCGCTCAGTTCATTCAATGATGCCTCTTGTCCGAGGTTGATATAGTAATCGACATCCTCTCGACTGAAAAAGAACTCATCCACCAAATCCGCATCAAAAGCTCGCTCGATTTGTTGTTTGAGTTCGATCGGAGCTAGGACGGCACTCTCCATCACTAAATTAGTCCAAATAGAGGAATATTCTCGTTCGAGTCGGGTTGAAAAAAGTTCCTCAAAATACTTAATAACGACTTCTCGTCCGAGGCTTGCTCGAACGACTAATATAATTAACGAACTGAGAGCAGAACTTCTAACATATTCATTTGCTTGCCGATTTTCGATTAGTTGCTGGATCGGTTCGATATTGCCGTCACAAACACTAGCAAGAATTCTGCCTAAATCCTCGGTGACTAGATCTCCAGTAACGTCCATTGAGATCTCTCCAGGCACCGAGAAAAACTCGAAGATCGGTTGATAAGCTTGAGATTCCCTAAACTGTGCAAGTAAATACATGGCATACATATGTAGGAAATAGTTAGGGCGTTCTGCCAACTCCTCAAGCTTAGATTTCCATTCCTCTAACGTCGCTAATAATATGGGGGTAATAGCTTCCCGCTCTGCAATCGCTCGTTCTAAAGCTAGACGAGGAAATGTTCCGTTATAGTTCTCTAGTTCGGCGATGATTTCTGTTAATTCCATGATGCCAAGTTTTTGACCGATCTTAGCCTACCCGATCGCATCCTTGCTAGGATTAGCCGATGTATAATTCAATTTGTTAAAATAGATAAATAGTCTGTTATTATTTTCCCACTGTAGTGTCTACTTACTTATCAGACAAATACACTAGGCGATTCTTCAGTTACACCCCAGGTTTCGTTGACTGGAGTGGTGGAACGGATTACCTTTCATTCTGAAGAAAGCGGCTACACAGTCGCTCGACTCCAATCACCTCGCGCTCGCGAGTTAACCACGATTGTCGGTATTTTTGCAAATATCCAAGCCGGACAAACTCTCCAACTCCAGGGGACTTGGAAAGAACATCTTCAATACGGGCAACAATTCCAAGTTATCAAATACAGTGAAACCAAACCCGCAACGCTGACGGGGATTGAGAAGTATTTGGGCAGTGGTTTGATTAAGGGAGTCGGCCCCGTTACTGCCAAACGGATTGTGGCGCATTTCGCGTTGGATACTTTAGAAATTATCGAACAAGATAGCGATTCTCTTACGAGAGGCTTCGCCAACGCTTAATTGAACGGCTAAGGTTTTAGCGCGAGCGTCAGGAATGCCAAATAAGGTAACGCGATGACCGCGCTGTTGAAGCTCGTATCCTAATGTAGTCATAGGATTGAGATGTCCAGTGGCGACAGGGCAGATGATGCTAAAATGAGTCATGTTCGATTTCTAGTATTTGGTAGGTCAGGATATTTAAAGAAATTTCATCATTTAGGTGACTGTATAGCCACCATCAACCACAAAAGATTGACCAGTAATGTAGCTAGCAGCAGAACATAAGAACACAACAGTTGCCGCGATTTCTTCAGGCTTCCCGATTCGTCCCATTGGGACAAGCGACGCAAGTTGCTGCTCCATAGCAGGATTTTTAGTACTAAAGCGATCGATTATCTCTGTGGCAATAAAACCTGGATTGACAGCATTAATCTGAATTCCTTGTTTGGCGTAGTCGAGTGCGGCAGCACGAGTCAACCCCATTACGGCATGTTTGCTCGCAACATAAGGACTGAACCTGGACATTCCAACTAATCCGGCTGCTGAAGAATTGTTGATAATGACTCCAGATCCTTGAGTTAGCATCTGTTGAATTTCATATTTCATGCACAGAAATAGTCCCCGCAGATTAATCGCCATCACTCGATCGAAGTCTTCGATCGATTGCTCGTGTAGTGGGTTTGCAACTCCTTCGATTCCCGCATTATTGAAGGCAATATCGAGCCGACCGTAACTTTTGACAGTTTTTTGAATTAGCGATCGGACATCTGTTTCACTAGCTACATCCGATCGTACAAATAAACACTCAGCACCAGAGTCACGGATTAAGTTAGCAATATTTTCACCTTCAGTCTCGCGTCTACCAGAAAAAACTACCTTTGCGCCTGCGGCACCAAAAGCTAGTGCAGTTGCTTTACCAATTCCTGAAGTTCCGCCTGTAACTAATGCAACTTTACCTGCAAGTGTCTTCATCGTTTTCTCCTATCAATACTTGTCAAATCAGCTAGAACCGACTCTGTTTACGATAGATCGGCTAGATTTGCGTTATTTTTTCTCGCTCGATTCAGCCTGCTGTATATCCACCATCGACTACTAGCGACTGACCTGTGATGTAGCTAGCAGCATCAGAGCACAAGAACACAACGGCGGCGGCAATTTCTTCAGGTTGACCCATTCGTCCCATCGGGACAATCGAGGCAAGATCGCTAGTCGCGATCCCCATCTCGTTAACGAAGCGATCCATCCCCTCAGTGGCAGTCGATCCGGGGTTGACAGCATTAATCCGAATCCCCTGCTTGGCATAGTCAAGGGCAGCAGCTCGCGTCAGACCCATCACGGCATGTTTACTAGCAACATAAAGACTTATCCCCGCAAACCCAACTAGCCCGTTTGTTGAAGAATTATTGATGATGACTCCAGCTCCTTGAGTTAACATCTGTTGAAGTTCGTATTTCATACACAAGAATAGACCCCGCACGTTAATCGCGATTAGATTGTCGAAGTGTTCGAGTGAATGCTCGTGGAGTGGCTTTGCTGGTGACACGATACCAGCGTTGTTGAAGGCAAGATCGAGCCTGCCATAAGTTGCGACTGTTTTCTGAATTAGTGTCTGGACATCTGTTTCACTCGCTACATCCGATCGGACAAATAAGCATTCAGCCCCAGACTGACGAATTAAATTGGCGGTGTCTTCGCCTTCCTCCTCCCGTCTGCCCGAAAAAACTACCTTGGCACCTGCTGCACCCATTGCCAAGGCAGTTGCCTTACCAATTCCCGAAGTTCCGCCAGTAACTAAAGCAACTTTATGTTCGAGTATCTTCATAGCTGTCTCCTGTATGATAGGTTGAGAAAATCATTCGATATGGCGATCGTCAAAGGCTTTGTAAAACTGGAGGATTAAAGCTTTATTCTGTTCGTTCATCATCGGAGTTTTAATAAAAAATAACTTGGATTGAATGAGCCATGAGCCACTCACACGACGTTATCGCTAATTTTAAACAGAGGGCAATCCAGCCAGAGCCATAGCTACTTCTGCCGAACTATACTCGGTATCGACGAGTTTTCCGGCTTGATAGTCCATGTATGCCTGCATATCAAAGTGACCGTGACCGCAGAGATTGAATAAAATTACCTTACTCTCGCCAGACTCTTTGCATTTGAGGGCTTCATCGATCGCGGCTTTGACAGCATGATTCGCT
>NZ_JANMZA010000634.1:0-15822 GCF_031382685.1 Chamaesiphon sp. OTE_8_metabat_110
ATCGTCGAAGTCGGTGGTGAAATTGTCGAAATGCCGGGATACGATCTGACAGGCTTATTTGTCGGTTCCGAAGGCACCCTCGGCATTGCCACCGAAATCACCCTCAAAATCCTCAAAACGCCTGAATCCATCTGCGTCCTCCTCGCCGACTTCTCTAGCGTTGAAGCCGCAGGCAGCGCCGTCTCAGGCATCATCAGTGCGGGCATCATCCCGGCTGGCATCGAGATGATGGACAACTTCAGCATCAACGCTGTCGAAGATGTCGTCGCCACCAAATGCTATCCCCGCGATGCCGCCGCCATCCTCCTCGTGGAAATCGACGGCTCGGCAGTAGAAGTAGCCACAAATCAAGCCCGCATTGCCGAAATTTGCCGCGAGAACGGGGCACGAGACATCACGATCGCCACCGAGCCAGCAGAACGTTTACGGCTGTGGAAGGGGCGTAAAGCCGCCTTTGCAGCGATGGGTAAAATCAGCCCCGATTATTACGTGCAAGATGGTGTCATTCCTCGCACGCAGCTATCCTACGTCCTCCAAGAAATCGAAAAACTCGGCACAAAATATGGCTACTTTGTCGCCAACGTCTTCCATGCTGGCGATGGTAATTTACACCCATTGATCTTGTATAACAATGCCATCGAGGGTGCATTAGAACAAGTAGAAGCCTTGGGTGGTGAAATTCTCAAGCTCTGTGTCAAAGTCGGCGGGAGTATTTCCGGCGAACACGGTATCGGTGCTGATAAACGCTGTTATATGTCAGAGATGTTCACCGAGACAGATTTAGAGACGATGCAATGGGTACGCACGGTATTTAATCCCAAAGAATTAGCCAATCCTGGTAAAATCATCCCCACGCCGCGTACCTGTGGCGAGTCTGCTAAATCTGGTCATAAGTTTAGCTCGATCGAGCAATATTAAAATAAATATCTGTAGGTCGGGTCTCCCGACGAGCGCGCATCCGCAACCCAACCTACAGATCTAACTTTTAATCTATATTCTTGTTAAGCCATCCCAAGCAGCCAGACACCAACGATCGTCAGACTGACAAATCCCCATTTAAGTGGTAACGTGCGCTTGGCTTCTCGTTGGCGTTGGCGATCGCCTGCCGTTAGGCACAGCCTCTGGGTAGGAGAATCGCTCCGCCGTTGAAAGGTGGCAATTAGTAAAGATATCCCAAAAACGTATGCTGGCGTGGAAGCTTCGATCGCTGATACTACGACTGGAACCCCTAATTTAACAGCAGTTTGTCCGGAGTATAGAGCTGCTAAATTAAGCAATTCGATCGCGACAAATATCGGGAGCGCCTGTTTTATTTTAGGAAAGTCGCGCACCAGAGTCGATCGAACTTGTGGCAGTGTCAAACAAGCCAACCCACTAATAATCATCCCCGCTGTGATACTTAAAAAAGCTCCAAAAAAATCAGTCCGATCGAAGATATATTTCTCGATCGTCATCACAATTGTCAGCAGTCCAGAAGCGATCGACATCAGATAGAGTGTATCCCAGCGATTGCTAAATTTGTCTACCGCACACAAGCCGATCGAGGCAACAATTAGCAAAGCAATCCCGATATAATTACTGCTGGTAATCAAATAGCCAAACAGCCAATAACTAATCAGAATTAGAAAAATTGGCGTCAGGTTCCAGTAAGCAGCAACAGTTCCAGAATCACTACAATCCAGAGCGCGGAAATAAAAAAACTGACTGAGCTGAATAATTGCGCCAGTTACCAAACAGATCGCCAGCAGATCCCAACTTGGAATCACGATCGGGATATTTAAGATCGGTAAAAGTACGAATATCCCAGCGGAAATACCAGAACTGGTGATAACTCCCAACCACGGTTTACTAAAAATATTGTCTACACAATGTTCGTCGAGAACATGGACGATCGCCCATAAGAATGAGCTAAATAAAGCGTATTGAATCCACATGCAAACAGCTCGGACTAAGCAGAAGACATCAAAGATGTGGTGGGTGTCTCACCCTGTCCCCAATGACTGAAGATAACGGTTTGTCTTCTATTTGTGCTTAATCTCTAGCTAAATTTATACTCACAATTTCTAATTACTAGTCGTATGCTAACACAGCAATCGCTCTAGTTATGTCGTCAATTGCGATCGATAATAGTAGTTGTCGATCGTTATTTACCCATTAAGCGTATGAATGCTGATATTCAACCGACATTAGCGCAGATAGTTATTTATCCAATCAAATCCCTTGATGGGCTGATAGTGACTCGATCGAAAATCTCAGTAGGTGGTGCGCTAGAATTCGATCGGCGGTGGGCGATCGTTGATGAGAGTGGTACAGTTGTTAATGCCAAACGGACGGCTAAAATTCAGCAATTACGCTCTCAATTTAATTTTACTGAAGATCGATCGACGATCGCGCTCCAAATTAGGGATGAGAATACCAGTTACACATTCTGTCTGACTACCGAACTTACCCAACTAGCGAGGTGGTTGAGTGAGTTTTTTGGATTTCCAGTTCAACTCATTGAAAATGCCGCTGTCGGGTTTCCCGACGATCTAGATGCTTACGGCCCTACAATTGTCAGTACGGCGACCTTGGAGAAGATTTGTGAGTGGTTTCCTGGCTTAGATCTAGCAGAAGTCCGCCGCAGATTTAGAACTAATTTGGAACTGGATGGCGTTCCGGCTTTTTGGGAAGATCGATTATTTGGTGCGCCTGGGGAAACGATCGATTTCCAGTTAGGAGATGTGCAGTTCCACGGCATTAACCCCTGTCAACGTTGTATCGTGCCGACTCGTAATTCTGTAACTGGTGATGTTAGCCCCAAATTTCAGCAGATTTTTACCCACCAACGCCAACAAACGCTACCAGCGGGAGTTAATAAATCCAGATTCAATCACTTTTATCGATTGGCAGTAAATACTCGCATTCCGCTGGCTGAATCTGGTAAGTTTTTAAAAACTGGCGATGCTCTAGGTATTTAAATGCCCAAAATTCACCAAATAGTCTGGACTGGATTGTCATTAGTAAATAGTAATTTAGCGTTATCGATCGAGCCATCAACTGCGAACAACCCTTCACTACCAACGATCGCCACATCCGATCGAGTATATTCGGATTAGGATGATAAAGTTCGATCGAGTTCCAAATCTGCCCATGATTTGGGATCTTCGAGCGGTTCCATGTGGGCGACGACATTAGTACCGGGCAAAGCATCAACGATCTGTTGTTCGACTTCTTCGCAGAGATCGTGCCCGCGTTGAATCGTCCAGTTTCCTGGTAACAGCAGATGAAATGTGACAAACCCCCGCGAACCAGCTACCCGCGTTCTGAGGGCGTGAAACTGAATCCCTTGCTGCTCGTAAGTACTAAAAATATGGGCGATCGTATCGCGCTCGGCGACTGGCATTGCGGTATCTAGCAGCCCTGCACCAGTCTCGCGCAGCAACTGGATTCCCGATACCAGAATACTCACAGCCACCAGTAAAGCAATAATCGGATCGAGAATCAGCCAGCCAGTCAGCTTGACTAAAAAGATTCCCGCCATAATGCCTACTGAAGTCCAGACATCGGTGAGTAAATGGTGGGCATCCGCCCGCAGCGTAATCGATCTTAGTCGCCGCCCCGCCCGCAGCAGCACCCAAGCGACCGCGCCATTAATAACGGTGGCAATTAGGGATAAAATCAGCCCGATCCCCAACTGTTCGAGCGGTTGTGGTGAAAATAGTCTACCCCAAGCCACCACCCCAATCCCGATCGCGGCAATTACAATTAAAATACTCTCTAGTCCGCTAGAAAAATATTCAGCCTTATTATGCCCGAAGGGATGATCTTCATCGGCGGGAGTAGCGGCGAAAGAGAGCGCCCAAAAGGCTGCTAATGCCGCCACCAGATTGATTCCCGACTCCATCGCATCCGAAAGCAATCCGACCGAGCCAGTCAGAAAATAAGCACCAGTTTTTAAACCGATCGTCATCAATGCTGCCGCGATCGATAACAATGTATATGGTCTTGCCGTTTGAAAAGTCATCTAAACTTTAACCAGGACTTGAGTACCGACAACTTTGACTGGATAGGTTGCTAATGGGCTAGGTGCAGGGCCGTTTAATACTTTCCCATCGGCGGCAAATTCGGCATCATGACACGGGCAACGATACCTTTTCTCGCCAGCTAACCATTTAACTTCGCAACCAGTATGGGTACATTTAGAATTGACCGCAACTAGTTTTTTGGAATTGGCTGGATCTCTGGCTACGGCAACTCCGGCGATCTGCAAAGATCCCATTTTTTCTAATTGTGCAGTCGAACCGACAACTTTAAAGCCTTCAGTCGTTTTAGCGCTCGCACTTTGATCATCTGAAACTGGAGAATCGGTCTGCTTTGTAGCTTGAGTGTCCGCTTTGTTAGGCGCACAAGCCGCTAGAACGACAGGAAAACAAGCAGTCAACCAACCGATACTAAAATAGCCGAGAAAGGAACGACGTTTGAGCATGATTTGCAGGCTTGAGTAATGGTAAGTTGTCTGAGTGAAAATAATAGATCGTCAACCCGATTTTAGCAAGCTTTCCTCATATTTGCTCTCATCACAACGATCGCGATCGACCTTCCTAAAAAAAGTCAATCTGCATCCATTCCACCTATCGAAAATTAATCTCATTTGTATCGACAACTATGTCGCGATCGCTAATGACACTGAGATCGTTAACACAGAGATTAAACCCTTGACTAACAGTCGATTTCGCTCCTGTCAAGCTGGCATGGTTAGATAACTCTAAGTGACGATCGAATGCAAAATTGAGCGGCCATTTTTAGCAATTAATTAGCAACAAATTGCCGATATTTAGCACTTGAAAATTTTGAGATAATCTGTAGCAACCGCCGCGTCCGATCGGGATTTGACACGACATAAGCCTGAGTTGCCAAACAAATAATTGCTAAAGTCGGTAAAATAAAGGTCGGCAGCATGACTACACCAATCGACCACCATGTCGCTACATGCAGTAATAAAATCAGTGCCGGGACGATCGAGATCCGCGCAACATTAGCGATGAGCTGTGGCGAGCGATTGAAGGCGGTCAATAAAATTGTCGCATTAGCCAAGCCGAGATTAGCGGGGACTAAAAAGGCGCAAATGCCGATACAATGACATCGAGAAAATTCGGCAATACTATTTAAGTCGAGCATCGGTGCCTAGTGATAAGATTTGTTTCTTAATCTTAACGAACTCGACCGGAGCCAACTCGATCGAATCGATCGATCCGTAACATAAGTATAAATTAGACATCATCCCGATTTGAGATCGATCGGATCTCTTAGCTCTGGTTTGGGGCTAAACAATCGCTGCTTTCAAACTCTGACAGAACTCCTCAAGCGATTTTAGCCCTTCAGCGGGCACTCCCGTTGCTAAACGTTTAACCATGGCACTGCCGACAATTACCCCGTCTGCGCCCCATTTTCGCACCTGTTGAGCGTGTTCTGGTGCAGAGATCCCAAAGCCAATCGCGATCGGTTTATCTGTCACCTGCCGCAGGTTAGCCAAAATCTCGCCGACGCGATCTTCTAACCCAGACCTGACGCCAGTTACACCCGTAACGCTAACCAAATAAATAAAGCCTTGCGACTTAGCCGCGATCGCCACAATCCGCTCCTGGGAGCTAGTTGGTGCCACTAACAGGATAACTTCAATCCCGATTTCTGCCGCAGGTACCAACAACTCTTCCGCCTCCTCTAGCGGTAAATCTGGCACTACCAAACCTTTAACTCCCGCTGCCGCAATTTTGCTCAGGAAGGGACGAATGCCCAGATTGAGGATGGGGTTGTAATAAGTAAATAAAATAATCGGTGCTTTTAGCTCAGGGCTGACCTTTGCTACCATGTCGATGACATCATGTAACTTAATCCCCTGCGCCAATGCCCTCGTCGCTGCCGCCTGAATTACCGGGCCATCTGCTAACGGATCGGAATACGGCACTCCTAGCTCGATTAAGTCTGCACCTGCTCCATCCAATATCTTGAGTGCTTGCGCCGTGGTTGCTAAGTCAGGATCGCCAGCAGTGATAAAGGGAATCAAAGCACACTGTCCGCGATCGCGTAAAGACTCAAAGCAACTGGAAACGGAAAGCATCTAAGTTAGGGGGTAGAGGGTATAGGTAGGGGGTAAGAGGTAAGAGGAATGGTCTGTAGGGTGTGTTATCGCGTAGCGTAACGCACCATTACATGAAAAAATTGTAGAGTTGGCAGTGCCCACCATCCATTACACATGAAAATTGTAGGGTGGGCACTGCCCAACATCTAGGTTTCAGTCTATCTTCAAATAATTGTATGTAGATCCATACCGCCTAACTTGGAAACCAAATCATCAATGACGGTCATGAAAAATATCAAATCGTCGATCGAGAATTAGGCACTCTTCCGTTCTCGTTCGATCTCGGCTTGAATTTTGGCTAACTCTTCGGGAGTGAGTTCGTCTAACCGCTTTTGCAGTACGGCTTCTTCGTAGTCTTTAAGCTGTTGAGTATAAGTCATACTTTTAGTCGCCACTCGAAAAACGTAGCTAAACGACCACCCGAGAATGATGACAACTAATACTAGCTGACTCCAAATGCCAGCGTTGATGTTGTCTACTCCCGCCAGCTTTAATCCTAGATACCCAGCACCGCCAATCGCAAATACGACGATCCCAATAATAATGACATCAATTCTCCGCATCAGCTAAATTTATGCCTCGATCGTGCGGCGTTTGGGACGAAAATTGAGAAATGGCGACATTAATAACAAGCCTGGGAAAAAGAAAAATACCAAGAAATACATAACTACGCGCTCGATCGAGCTAGCTACATACCAACGTTGTTTGAGGTATAGGTACAAGGCTCCTGGGAAGACCAACAGGTAAGCGCCACTCAAAGCCAAATATAGCAGTGCAACTATCATAATTTCGATCTTAAATACAGCAGTGCAACCATCGCGATCGCCTTATCTGGTTACTTAGTTAGTTTCTATTCTATCAGCTTGGTGGCTAGATCGGTCGATCGGCTATTGGCCGTCATTTCTATACTCGCTAGGTATTGTAACCAATCCCACCGATCGACCTTTAGGATAGATCTTCAGGATCGTTTTTATCGATTCGATTGGGTAATGGTTGACGAGATGGCTGGAGACTTTGGAGCATTTCGGCAATTTGGAGATTTTCCAAAGACAAATGTTTGGCTTCGCGGAGCTTATGCCAAACCGAGCGAGACATCAATAAACTATGCTTGACACGTTCGGCACCGATTTGTTGGAAGTACTCTTCGCGTTCGGGTTGATAGTCAGCCGAAATCAACTGGAGTGGCTGTGTGGGCAGATACTGACAAGATCTTGCCAGTTGCGGCATCAGTTCGGGATAGAGCCAAGTGTAAGCCGGATGTACGGTTAATTCCGCTTGGTGGGTTTGAGGTTCGTCACTGCCGGAGGATTGCCGATCTTGGTTTAAGGATAACCGATAATAGCCGATTGCAGCTTTGCGTTGGGTTTCAAAGACGTAATTGCTGACAGATTGCTTTTGTTGAAACCATTCTTTAACTTTACCAACCATTGTTTGGACGAGGTTGGTTTTGAAGTCATGGATTTGTCGATCGAAAACTTGCCGCAGCAGGGGCGGCATGGATACTGTATCTAACTGATAAATCAGTTGAGCATCCGTGTTGCGGACTGGCAGTAAATTGGGTAAATCTGGTTCGCGCTGGGCGAGTTCCTGTAGCAATTGGGGGGCGATCTCCCAATATGTCAGGTGTGCTAGCGGCTGAAATCCATTTTGGCGATATAGCGCCAGCGCTGCACTATCATTGACATCGACTTCGAGTACCCAAGTACTTGCATCGACGATGTGCTCGAAGCAATAGCGCAATAGTTGAGAGCCGATATCACTTTTACCCGTCACTTCTGCCGGGTTGGTGGCTCGATCGTCGATCGACACCCATTCTACATGCCAAGTGCTTCGCGTCCGATTGAATGGCGACACGCCGATCGCTCCGCGTACCTGCTGTCCGCACTCAGCGACTAACAGCGCTCGATCGGTAATACTTGGTGTCGGAATAATATTGAGAAATTGAAATGGCGCATACCATCGGCTCATCCGTTTGAGCATTTGCGCGATTTGAATTTTTACGGCTGGGTCGGGAATAGTTGCTTGTTGACATAAGCTAGCGATCGCGTCAATATCTCGATATTGCAGCGGACGAACGATCGTCTGATGTTTAGATCCATTTGTCGCAGCCATTATATATCCTGTGTCAACAACTGAGGTTAATCTTACTATAACACCTCCGACTAAATTGGGATCTCCATCCCGATCGATTAGCCAAGTGTTCGAGTTAATGTCAGTCTTGCCCCTTTGCAGGGAGTGTGAGCGAGCAAAGTTAGGACTGATAACCGATAACTATGAAAATGATGTTTGCTCTATTTTTTTTCAATTACCGTAGTCATCGCTTTAATTGCCGAATTCAAGCCTGCTTGAGCTTTCACTGCATCGAGCTTGTCACCAGTCATTGCTGTTTTGACTTCAGCAAGACCACTAGTAATTGCAGGATAGCTAGCTCCGGCTTTGGCTTTGAGGATTGGCTCTACCGCTGGAAGTAAACCACTGAATTTTTCAAATTGCGTTTTAACCTTCGCCATGTCGCCGCCTTTGACAGCACTATTAGTCATGACTAGAGCAGTTCTCGCCGCAGTTAACTGAGTTTTTTCAGTAGCTGACAGAGCAGTAGCCGCACCAGTTGTCGGTGCTGCTGCGCCAGTTGCTGGAGTAGTAGCTGGAGTGGTTGCGGGCGCAGTTGCTGGAGTGGTTGCTGGAGTAGTCTCTGTAGTAGTTGTACTAGTTGTAGTCTCAGCTTTTTTGTCGCCTGTACAGCCAGTAATCGCTAGTGCAGCACTCAGGCACAACGCAGTGAGCAAGGTGCTAGCTTTGATTGTAGTTTGTTGGATAGACATGTGGGTATTTGAGTAAAGTTTACTATGTTGGACATGACATTCACATGATAGCGTGGAAATAGTGACTAGTAACTAACGAACGTTCTGGCTATCTGCTAGAGCATGACTGAGGGGTAGTTACCGATCGTGCCCAACCCTTAACTCAGGAGCCTGTAGCCCCTGTTCTTGCTATGGATCGACCACAACAGACTTGGAGCGATCGCTTTGAAGGTACTTTACATCCAGCGATCGCCAAATTTAATGCTAGCATTGGCTTCGATCTCGAACTGATCGAATACGATCTCACTGGTTCCTGCGCTCATGCCCAAATGCTCGCCCACACTGGGATTATCAGCCCGACAGAGGGGGCAGAGCTGGTAGCAGGATTAGAACAAATTCGCACGGAATATCGGGCGGGTAGTTTCCAACCTGGTGTCGATGCTGAAGACGTGCATTTTGCGGTAGAACGCCGACTGACAGAAATTGTCGGCGATGTTGGCAAAAAGCTTCATACCGCCCGTTCGCGTAACGATCAAGTCGGTACCGATACCAGGTTATACTTGCGCGATCGGATCGGTCAAATTCAAGCACAATTGCGGGAATTTCAGCAAGTATTAGTCACTTTGGCGGAGCTGCATGTCGAGACGCTAATTCCTGGCTACACGCACCTCCAGCGCGCTCAACCCCTGAGTTTAGCTCATCACTTGCTGGCTTATTTCCAGATGGCACAGCGGGATTGGGAGCGACTGGGCGATGTTTACAAGCGGACGAATATTTCACCGTTAGGCTGTGGGGCGCTGGCGGGGACGACTTTCCCGATCGATCGCGCCTACACCGCCCAGTTACTCGGTTTCGATGATATTTATGGGAACAGTTTGGATGGGGTGAGCGATCGCGATTTTGCGATCGAATTCCTCGGAGCTGCTAGCCTAATTATGGTACATTTAAGCCGTTTGGCTGAAGAGGTGATTATCTGGGCTTCAGAAGAATTTCGATTTGTCAGTTTGACCGATCGGTGTGCGACGGGTTCGAGCATCATGCCGCAAAAGAAGAACCCGGATGTGCCCGAACTAGTGCGGGGTAAAACCGGACGCGTGTTCGGGCATCTCCAAGCCATGCTGGTCATGATGAAGGGTCTACCGCTAGCCTATAATAAGGACTTACAAGAAGATAAAGAAGCTTTATTTGATGCGGTCGAGACGGTCCGAGCTTGTCTGGAGGCGATGACAATCTTGATGCGTGAAGGGATTGAATTTCGCCCCGCCCGATTAGCCGCCGCCGTAGCATCCGATTTTGCCAACGCTACCGATGTCGCTGACTATTTAGCTGCCAAAGGAGTACCGTTCCGTGAAGCTTATAATTTGGTGGGCAAAGTAGTTAAAACCTGCTTGAGCCAGGATAAACTGCTCAAGGATCTCAGCTTGGCAGAGTGGCAAGAACTACATCCAGCATTTGAGAACGATATCTATGCCGCGATCGATCCCAAACAGGTAGTCGCTGCGCGCAATAGCTATGGTGGCACTGGATTCGAGCAAGTTCGTCAAGCACTCGATCGAGCTAATAATAAAATGAGTGAGTAGATTCGGTAGAGGATAGAGGTTCAGAAAATTCGATCTTTCCTACCCTCTACTCCCTGTCTTGATTCGCTGCTTGGTGCGCTGTCTTGTCTCGCATAATCCGGGAGGGAATCTCCCGGATTATGCGAGCCGCTGTCTTGAACCAAACGCTTAGCATGAGGGAACCGTCTAGCGACACGTCTTCGCCTACAGCGCGATTTGGGTCGCTACCCCCTATTTAGGTTGCTGCTGCGGAGGTGTCTTCGTTATCTTCCTCAGCCGAAGTGCCATTAGATTGAGGGCGGAATCTTGATTTGAACATCCGTCCGCCAGTGGGGCGTTTTCTAAATTTACGAGCGTATGCTTGATTACGCTCCGCCTTTTCCTTCTTCAGGTTGCGGCGTTTTGCCATATTTGCCTCTGTAAAAATAAACGATAGGTATCTGCCAACCCAATCGGAACTGGGTTTGTCAGGGAGTGAGCGAAACATCCTTAGCCGTCTGAATCAAAGATCGAGTCTAACCATCGGAGATGAATCCGAGCGGACGTAGCTTCAGCAAATATTATCATACGCGATCGCGCACCCCAAAGGCTAGTAACTGGATCGATTTCTATAACCCGGCGCAGACCGAGGATTTTTTTAGGCTACGATCTGATTACACCCTGAGCGCACTCGGCTCTCAGCAATTTGTTGCCCTATTGTCTAGCCGCTATGGTCGATCGCAGTTCTCGAATCAAACTCTCCGCCGGACAGATCTTCTGGCATGAAGCTGGCGATAGTCGTCGTCCCGTACTAATATTTCTGCATGGTAGTTGGCACGATCGGACGCAGTGGGATGGTGCAATAAATTTATTGAGCAAAAATTTTCATTGTTTGGCGCTCGATTTACTTGGTTTTGGTAATTCAATTGCAGTGCAAGCTCCTAATTCGATCGAGATGGAAGTTGATTGTTTACAAGAGTTTATTACAGCGCTCAAATTACGTCAGATTTATCTCATCGGGCATTCTTTAGGTGCTTGGATTGCTGTCAGCTATGCCCTAAAGTATCCAAAATTAGTTAAAGGAATAGTGACAATTTCACCTGAAGGATTCTCTGTCGCTAATTGGCAATATCAGTTTACTACTAGATGGCTACTCTCTCAGCCATCAATGTTTAGACTATGGCTAAATAGTTTGCAAGTAATAGCATCAATCGGCGATGGTGTCGAGCCATTGACAAAAAGTTTAGCGTATTGGGGATTTTTTAAAAGATTTCCCACTACTTGTAAATTGCTATTTCAAAGATCTGAGCGCGATATTCGGCGCGAACTAGTTGCCGATAAATTAGCTCAATTCAAACTACCATTACTGATCCTCCAAAGCGATCGAGCAGAGCGCCAAACGATCGAACAGAGCCAATCTTATGCCCGATCCGTGCGGACATCTGAATATAAATTAATTAAAGAACCAGCATTAACTTCACCACCAGAATCAATCCGACAAATGGCTGTAGAAATTCAAGACTTTCTCGATCGCCTTCAACTTCATAGCGATCGAGAAGAATTAGAAACATGGTAACGGGATCGTTCGATCCGTTCTAGCTCAACAGCTTCTACAAGACTACTGCCGAGCGGAAAATATCGATACCACAGTTTACAATTTTGGGATAAAATAGATGTATAACTCTAGATTGCAGCTAGATTCAGCTCTCAAAATCAACATACTTTTTAATCACGGCAACAAGATGTCAGAAGAACGATTCGATCGCATAGAGTCCCAAATCTCAGAATTGCGCGAACTCATGCAGCAGAGCATGACAGTCACGCAGCAGAACATGACAGTCATGCAGCAGAACATTAATGCTATCAGGGAAGATGTCATTGCGCTGCGTCATCGAATCGATAGCGTAGAAGGCAGTCAGAATGTCATCATCCGTGAAGGTTTTCAATCTCTGATGTCTTACAATGACGATCTCAACTATGAGCTGTCCGACAATAGCAGACAAACTCGATTGTTAAAAAGACGAGTTATTCGACTAGAGCGCAAAGACAAAGAGGATTAGATATAAGTTATTTTGTCTGTCAAGAGATCGAGATGAGGAGCGTAAATAATTGCAGCGTTTTTCAGACATGCTTATTAAATCAAAAGTTCAAACATCTCGTAGAATTGCCGACAATCCTAAAAATAATAGGTCGCGATCGTAGCTTATTTTTGCGGCTAAATATAATGAATTTGACTGTAGATACCCAGCTAAAAGCTCACCATCGCCACCAGTCAAGACAATCTGACTATCCGGAAATAAATCCTGCCAATCTCGAATAAAATCACCAATACCCGAACTAACCGTATGTACTATCCCACTGGCGATCGCATCGGGAGTATGATGACACCAGCGTGGCGGTAATTGTGGTGGTAATTCGATTGCTGGTAAAGCAGCCGTACCGATCGATAAAGAGCGAATCTGCAATCTCAATCCTGGTAAAATAGCACCACCAACAAGTCGATGTTTAGCGTCTACACCAGTAATAGTTAATGCCGTACCGCCATCGATAACTAAGATTGGATACCCATAAATATTACCCGCACCCAATGTTGCTAAAGCTCGATCGATCCCTAGGGTAGGATAAAGATCGAGCAACGGAATATCTGCTAGCGTAATTAGTTTAACTTGCGGCAAGTGTTGCCAGATAGTAGTTTGACTGGGAACGACAGAAACTAAATAAATGGGAATTCGATCGAATTCGAGCAGACTTTGATTAATTATTCGTTGGCAATCGATCGGCAAAAAGTCTAAATATCGATCGATACTAAGATATTCTGTATCCCAACTAGATTGAAATTTGGTATTTAAAAACCAAGCCCAGTGATAGCGGGAATTGCCGATCGATAAGCCAAACTGAATAGTTACCATCATCTGTTACGCCTTGAAAGTTAAAATCGGGCGCATTCTTGCTACCACCTCTACCATTCCAGCGGCTACTTGCTTATCGATAACGCAATCGATCGACTTGTAAGCTCCTGGAGCCTCCTCAATCCGCCGCTCCGGGCGGAAGTTGAGTTAATTTAGATTGCAATTATCAATTATCAATTAATTTAAAGAGTTACTTCTTCGGTGGTAACTTACTAGCAATCCCCTCACAGCCGCCTGGAATAGTCCGGCGGGAATTTTCGCCACACCACATACAGCAGTAGTGACGTTGCTCCTCGGACATCTCCTGCACATTGGTAAAATCCGCATGTTCTACCACCGCACCCGTATATTCCCCCGTCGTATAGTTGGGAATCTCATTGCGACTGCGCGGACAGGCAATTTCGGCATTCCCATAGAAAAAACGGGTACCTTTAACATCCGCACCATTTAGATTGGCTTCATATAGAATAGTGCGCGAAAAGTTGGCTTTGACTAAATCGCAACCACTTAAATTAGCCCGAATTAAATTGGCATCGCTAATATCCGCCCATCGTAAGTCAGCCCGCGAGAGATCGGCACCTGCTAGCATCACCCCCAAATCGATGACACGCACACCATGCAGGCGATCTTCATCATAACCGCCATCGCCATCTAAGATCGCTCGACCGAGCCTGCGATCGCGCCTAAGTGGCGTCAGGAGCTTAGACTGGGATAAGAACCGCAATACTTTAGCTTTACCCGCAGCATCGATACTTCCGAGCAATGCCGCCGTGCGTCCCGCTGCAAAGGCTTGTTCCTGCGGCCAATCTTCGAGGAAACCATCGTCATCCAAAACTAGATCGGAAATCCCCTGAAAATAGGTATCGATCGTCTGCTGTTGAGTGAGCACGTTTTGTTGGGTAGTGAGTCGATTTTGCTCGATCGTCAGGTCGCGCGAGATTATATATTGTCGCCAAGCAATATATACTGCTAAGATAGCAATCAAAATTTGCCCAAATGCGCCACCCCACTCGCCTGAAGCACCAACAGCATTCCAATCGATCCGATCGGAAAAGCTGCTGACATACTCAAAAAATTCGAGAATCTGGAGCAAGCCGACTAGCGCAATCAGGACGGTAATCGAGGCAACTAATTGTAAGCGTTGCGCTGGCGAGAGTGAATCTAGCAGTTCCTGTCGAATACCGCGATAGATAATTGGAATTGATAATACTAGTGCGATCGCACATCCAGCGGCAGCAATCCAGGTGTTGTTGAGCCATAATCCGCACACCATAATGGCGATCGCTATCAGATTTCCCCAGATTGTCATGTTCTATGCAAAATACCTAGTCGATCGGGTTGGGATAGTTTTATTTTTTAGTCTCTATGATGTCATAATAACATTTTTTGTTCGCATTCAAAGGGTTAGTTTTTTTATCAAGATGACAAAAATTATATTTAAGTTACTTGGAGTTGCTTTAATCGCAACTATTGGCGGTGCCTATTATGTTTGGCAACAAGCGATTCAAGTACCTGAAGAATACAGTAAAGCTAATACCGACGAAAAAATAGATAGTCAGTCTCTACCATTGCAACCGAGTCAAATTACCGAACGTGCCGCAGTCACCAAGCAAAAGATCTCAGCACCGATCGAGCGCGCTCGATCCGGTCAAAAAGTGAATGTCAAACTTAGCGATCGAGACCTGAATAACTTAGTAGTAGCAAAGCTCGCAACTTCACAGCAAAACAAGCAAATCCCGCTCGGAATTAAAGGCATCAAGACAAATATTAAAGACGGCAAGATTTATACAGGTGCAATGGTTAATCTGGACAAATTAACACATGACGGTCAACCCGGCAGCCAAACGGCAGCTTTAGCGAAGCTGACAGATAAATTAACCTTTTTAAAAGGTCGAGATGTCTATATCGGGGTGGTTGGTAAACCTACACTTACAGGCGATCGGATTGAGTTTGCATCGGACACTCAAATCAAGGTCGGCAACATGAATTTCACGATCGCCCAGTTAGCCGAAAACCTGGGTGTATCCGCAGAAAAACTCCAACAAACGATCGATCTTCAATTGCAGCAACAGAACCTTAAAGTCAATCGGATCGATATTAGAAATAATGGACTTGAAATCGAAGGTTCAAAGAAATAGCCAAGCTAGTTATCAAATTAATATTACTGTTGCAGGTCTGAAAAATAGTAGAGGATTGAATGTTTTAAGCCCTAAAACCTAAAACCTAAAACCTAACATCTACCTAAAGGATCGCGAATACAACTATAATCTGTGGTTGGCAAGCCCATACATATTTTAGGAGTTCACGGTGGAACGGACATTTATCGCAATCAAGCCCGACGGCGTTCAACGTGGTTTAGTTGGTGAAATCATTCGGCGGTTAGAAACCAAAGGCTTTACCCTCGTTGCCTTAAAATTATTGCACCCCAGCCGTGCATTAGCCGAACAGCATTA
>NZ_JANMZA010000651.1:0-3689 GCF_031382685.1 Chamaesiphon sp. OTE_8_metabat_110
GGTAAGATTTTAAACATTGAGAAAACTGATGATTCTAAGATTTACAAAAACACCGAAATTCAAGCTCTAATTACTGCGTTAGGATTGGGTGTCAAAGGTGAAGATTTTAAATCAGAACAACTGCGTTACCACCGGATTTGTTTGATGACAGATGCCGATGTCGATGGTGCCCACATTCGGACGCTGTTACTGACATTCTTCTATCGCTATCAACGCGCATTGATCGATGAAGGCTATGTGTATATTGCTTGCCCGCCGCTCTATAAATTAGAACGCGGACGCAATCACTACTATTGCTATAGCGAACGCGAATTGCAACAGAAAATATCTGAATTTCCAGCCAATGCCAACTACACAATTCAGCGATTCAAAGGGTTGGGAGAAATGATGCCTCAACAGTTGTGGGAAACTACAATGGATCGGGCAACTCGGACGCTCAAACGAGTGGAGATTCAAGATGCTGCTGAAGCGGATCGGATCTTTACAATTCTGATGGGCGATCGTGTAGCACCGCGTCGTGAATTTATCGAAACTTATGGGCCGAAATTAGGTTTGATGGACTTAGATATTTAGTAAGTTCGGGTAGTGGAGCATTGCCAGTATTCATGACTTAGCGAGCGGGAGGATCTTAATTAGTTGAGATCCTCTTTTTTTTGTGCGCGTTGAAAACGCCGATTGAGTCGATAGCTAACGATCGCGACTAACTCCAGCAACAGCATTATCATAGTAATTAACAGCACACCAGCGGTGAGTAAAAATTGCAACATGCGGATCGAATTTGGGCGAGAAATTTGTGGCGAGCTAAGTAGTGCCCAAACACGCGAATGGTTAGTTACCAATGGGATTGGTGGTTATGCCTCCGGTACGGTGGCTGGATTGTTGTCCCGTCGCTATCATGGCTTACTCATTGCTGCATTGCAGCCCCCGCTAGGTCGTACCTTGCTGCTTGCCAAACTCGATGAGGTGGCAGTGTACGATCGAAATACCTACGCACTCCACACCAATCGCTGGGCAGATGGTAGCGTCGATCCGCATGGCTACCGCCAGATCGAATATTTTGAACTTGAAGGCACGATCCCAATGTGGCGGTTCGCGTGTGCGGATGCCCTGCTTGAAAAGCGGATCTGGATGCAGCAAGGAGCCAATACTACCTACGTCCGCTATACCCTAAGCCGCGCCACTCAACCGCTGAAGTTAACCCTCGCCGCCTTGGTAAATTATCGCGACCATCATGGCGATACTCACAGCCATGAGCAAATGAATGTCTCACCAGTCGAGCGGGGTATTTGCGTGACGGCTGAGCCGAATGCGACGCCGCTATATTTATTGAGCGATGCCCTCCAAGAACCCTTGCGGGACGCCAGCGTCACCCCTGCCCATAACTGGCACTACAACTTCGATCTGGCGATCGAACGAGAGCGCGGCTTGACCGATCGCGAAGACCACCTTCACGCCGCCACCTTTGAAGTTACCCTCAATCCGGGAGAATCGATCGTTTTCGTCGCTAGCACCACGCCACAGCCCAATCTAGACGGCTCAAAAGCACTCAAACTGCACCGCGAGCGCGAGCAAAAACTCCTCAACTTGTGGAAACACAATCGACCGGGAACGATCGCCCCCAACCAAAAATGGCCGGATTGGCTCGACAGACTAGTTTTAGCCGCCGACCAATTTATTGTCAATCGTCCGGTGCCCGACATCCCCGAGGGGAAAACCATCATCGCGGGTTATCCGTGGTTTAGCGACTGGGGACGCGATACGATGATTAGTCTGCCGGGATTGACGATCGCCACTGGACGCCTGGAAATTGCCCGCTCGATTCTGCTTACCTTTGCCAAATATGTCGTTCGCGGCACGATTCCCAATCGCTTTCCCGATGCGGGTGACGTGCCCGAATATAACACTGTCGATGCGACGCTGTGGTATTTTGAGGCGATTCGCAGTTACTATGACGCCACCGCCGACGATGAGTTATTGACCGAACTTTTTCCCGTCTTAGCCGATATTATCGATTGGCATTGTCGCGGTACTCGCTACAATATCCATCTCGATGTGGGTGACGGCTTACTCTATGCCGGAGCCGCAGGCGTGCAACTGACTTGGATGGACGCCAGAGTCGATGATTGGGTAGTCACGCCGCGTATTGGTAAACCGATCGAAATTAATGCTCTGTGGTACTGCGCCTTACGGACGATCGCCAAATTCGCGCGTCAACTGGGTAAACCTGCCCGCGAATATGAAGCGATCGCGGATCGAACTTTAGCAAAATTCTCTCGCTTCTGGAACCCCACTACTGGCTATTGTTACGACTTACTCGACAGTCCCGCTGGCGATGATGCCGCCCTACGTCCCAATCAAATCTTTGCCGTCTCCTTACCGGGCAGAGGTGCCAAGGGTTATGCGCCACTACTGCCCCCACTTCAACAACGTGGCATTGTCGATGCTTGCGGACGCTCCTTGTTGACTTCCTATGGATTGCGATCGCTAGCGCCGCATCATCCCGATTATCAAGGATCTTACAGCGGCACCCAATTCCAGCGCGACGGAGCCTATCACCAGGGCACCACTTGGGGCTGGTTGCTGGGTGCGTTTGTTCTAGCACATTTACAGGTACACGGCGATCGCGCTCAGGCGAAACAGTATCTAGAACCGATCGCCCAGCACCTGCTAGCGCACGGTTTGGGCACCTGTAGCGAAATCTTCGATGGCGACCCGCCTATGACCGCACGGGGCTGTATCGCCCAAGCCTGGACGGTTGCCGCAGTCTTGCAAGCCTGGGTAGCAACAGAGCAATAGTGTAGCTATCCGCTGCGATACATTATCCCAACGTCTCATTGGCGAATGACAGCTCGATACCTTTTACCTTTTACCTCTTACCTCTTACCTCAAATTGGTATTGCATCCGAATCGATCGTCCTTAACTTCCAACAGGGAATATTGTCGGCAGATACTGAAGTAACATAGCCATCTTTAATCGTAACGTAGTCTTCTAATTGCGCTGGAAATTCGATCGCCATTCCCGGCAACAATAATCGTTCCAATGTATCGATACTATTGACAATAATAATCTGGAACTTATTAGTGGTATTTTGATAACGGCAAGATAAGGGAAGCATCAATCGATCGTCCATATATCAGTATAAATAAGTACATTAGGCAATTGTAAAGATCCTAATGGTATTCTTGAGTTTTGATTCAGACGGGATCTAAATATCCCTAATGATTAGGTTACTGGTTAGTCAATCTACTCGAATCCCCCAAAAGACAGACTTTAAAGAGCGATGATAAAACTGGGGATCGCGCACCGTTATTATACACTGACAGATTCTATTAACTTTAACGCTCGCCCGGTCGCTCTACAAACAGAATCTATATTAATTGAGAAAATGAGCGGATAGATGTTGGCTATTTCATCCACAAATTACCCATTGAGAGATCGAGCCAGTATTTGCAAGCGATCGAGATTTTGCTGGTAACTCGGACAGATCCGATCGAATCTTAGCAGGTGATAGATCTTGACTAGGCTCGATCGGCAGCAGTACTACATTAACATACTTCTATCGAGAGCAGTCGCGATCGATAAATTTGTAAGGAAAAATTTTTGGGACGTTGAAGTCGGTTGGCGATCGGTGTTAGGTTAAATCCAAGACCGATCGGGTTTAACCGCACGATTGTCAATATGTAATTTA
>NZ_JANMZA010000658.1:0-1977 GCF_031382685.1 Chamaesiphon sp. OTE_8_metabat_110
GCGTCAATCTTTACGGAATCCTCGATCTACAAGTGTATCTTTAAATAAACTGCTCTAAATTTATCTTTTGACGCTAAATGCTCTCTCCTAAATCTATCCTCACAATCGTCATCTCCACCATCGGGATTGCTTGTGCTAGTGCTGGTGTTGCTAGTGCTGAAACCATCATAACCCCTAGTTTTGAAATCAAAATTACCAGACAGTGTGCAGAAGGAAATGTCAGTTGCGATCGCGTTACTTATGTCGGCAGAGATTTAAATACAGGTAAATCGATTCGGCTGAAAGGAAGAACGGTAAATAGTAGTAATAGCTATCGGTTTCTAGGCTATGAATTTCGCAATGGTAAATATCTTTACTCGATTACAACTGATAATGTGTTACGGGTTTATCAAGGTAAAAAACTGATATTACAGGAACAAGGCACTGCTATTAATGATTGATTGATTAGTCGATAATAGTCGATCGATCGAGAAGATCGATGCGACTGCACTCATCTATCAATGTATTTATGCTCGCCATTAACCGCCAGGGATTGCGCCACAGGAATGGTGCAACAATGACAGCTTCATAGGGATTTCGCCCCGATTGCTTGACGGTAGCAATCGCCAATTCACGGGAGTACCCACGTCCGGCGATGAGCCAAGCTGCTAAAATTTGTCCCGTGCGTCCAATGCCACCACCACAATGAACGACGACGCGTGCGGATTGTCGATCGGCACGGCTGAGAAATGGTAGAATTTGGTGAAGTAGGACTTGGCGATCGACAACTTGAAAATCGGCGATCGGTGCCCAACAAATTGCATCAGATCCGAAATGCTGGCGATAGACGTTTAGTAAATCTGAATAGCGATCTAGCTGCGGTTCAGATAATAAACAGCAAACTCGGCTAATCTGCTGACTCTGCATAAACTCGATCCATGCTTGAACCTGTGCGCGAGCATAGCCAGGTCGAGCAGCACCAAACACGAACGATTCATTTGTGGTAGCGGCGGAAAAATTATACATAAGATACTTAACAATTACAATCGGGATCGAGACATGGAAACGTTGCCGAACAAAGTTATCCCCTAATTCTCTACCCGCGATCGCCGCCTAGATGTTATAGTGAGTGCCGATATCGATCCCTAATCTCTCATTCTTGGCACATGTCTACATTTCCGATCGTGCCGCATTTGAGCGGTTATTGGCAAGACGCATTTAATTTAAAGCAACACCTTCAGCAATTTTTAGATATCGATTCAAGTCAATTAGAAGCAAAGTTTGCGACTGCTTTACAAGATTTAGCCGAACTCGGACGCCGCGATTTTGATTGGGAAGATGCTAGTAAATTTTATCGCGATCGCGTGGGTGAGGCTTATTTATTTGAGTTGGCAACTTGGCATCTCACCAGTACCGATTATATCGGCGATACGCTCAAATTGATCGCCGATCGAGCAAGCGGAACTGTCTTGGATTTTGGTGGAGGTATCGGTACCCACGCGATCGCCGCAGCCTTATGTCCCGAAGTTTCACATGTTATTTATTGCGATATCAATCCAGTAAATTATAACTTTGTCAGCCATCGGATTCAACAGTTAGGTTTAGAAGCCAAGATTACTTGCTGTACCGCCTTAGATCCCACCCAAAGATTCGATACAATTACTTGTTTCGATGTGATGGAGCATCTACCAGATCCGAGCCAGCAGTTACTTCAGTTTCAGCAGCTCTTAAACGATGAGGGAAAAATGATTACTAACTGGTATTTTTCCAAAGGCTCCAACCAAGAATTTCCCTTTCATCTAGACGATCCCCAGATTATCGATCGCTTTTTTAGAACTTTACAAACCAATTTCTTTGAAGTATTTCACCCTTATTTTATTACGACTCGGTGTTATCAAAAAATGCTAGGATAATCTTTATAACTGGGAAAGGATAACTACGCCCATACATATTCTCCTCACTTCAGATAAGTAAGGTAAATTTGTAGCGCATCAAGAC
>NZ_JANMZA010000065.1:0-7968 GCF_031382685.1 Chamaesiphon sp. OTE_8_metabat_110
CTCGGATCGATATAAGTATTTGCGCCGATCCAGATCCCTGGGCTAGTTTCGGGAAATGGCCAATCGAGCTTGACTTTGCCGCGCAGCGCATCGTATTGAGCTTCGCGATAGGTGTCGAGTTGACCGATGTCGCACCAGTAGCCTTTGGCAACGTAGCCGTACATGGGGACATCGTGCGCTAGCAGTTGCGGGAATAAATCTTGGGAAAAGTCGGCTTCGGTATCGGGATGGAGATAGTCCAAGACTTCGGGTTCGAGGATATAGATACCCGTATTGACAGCATCAGAAAATACTTCACTCGCTGAAGGCTTTTCCAAAAAGCGGCGCACGCGTTTATCTTCATCGATAATTACTACCCCAAAATCTACCGGATAGGGAATTTGAGTGAGAATAATCGTCGCTTTGGCACCTTTTTGGCGGTGAAATTCGATCGCGCCAGTTAGATCGATATCAGTGAGACTATCGCCACTAATTACCAAAAATGTCCCGCCCAAAATTTCTTCGACATTTTTGACGCAACCAGCCGTACCGAGGGCGCGTTCTGCCTCGATCGCATAGTGAATTTTGACACCAAAGTCACTCCCATCTCCAAAATAATTCTGAATTACCTCGGGGAGATAATGCAAGGTAATGATAATTTCGGTAATCTGATGGCGTCTGAGCAAATTGATAATATGCTCGGCGATCGGTCGATCGATCGCTGGTACCATCGGTTTGGGAAGTTCGCAGGTTAAGGGTCTCAACCGCGTCCCGGAACCTCCAGCCATCAATACTGCGCGCAGTTGCATATCTTTGTGTTCTAGGGGGTAGTCGCCCAATATATCTTAATTGTCAGTTGATTCTTAACGGCTGGAGCAGGGCGATCGCATAGGTTAATATATCTACCCCAATCGATAATTAGAGAATCGGGCTAAAATAGATTGTAGATTGTCATATTAAGGCAATTTCGCTGCCGATTCTGTAACAATCATCATTAATCAAGATTTAGGCAAGACTTATGCAATTCGTTGTCGTCGGATTGGTTGGGGCATACGGATATGGTGTTTGGAGATTTTCGCGCAATTTCAACCGCACCAACTATCAACGTACGCTGCCGACTAAGATTGTCTTGGCTTTACTATGGCCAGTTTGCTATGTTGTCAATGCTTCCTATCGTCAGAATTTTAATCGTGCCCTTAAAGGTGGCGATTAATTGAGAATTGAGAATTGAGAATTGAGAATTGCGGCTCTCGCACGCCTGCGCTCGTCACGGAAGTGTGACATGGTAAACGTCGCGCATAGTCCTATAGTGGATCGTAATTAACAAGGAGCAGGGGTTTAAATCCCCATCCTAACAACCCAATTCTCAATTCTCAATTCTCAATTAATTTAATATCGCCACCCTCATGATTCCTGTAGCCGCAGCCGAACGGATTATTCTCGATTTAGTCCGTCCTACCAGTAACACCGAAACGATCGATCTGACGCTGGCAACCGGGAGAATTTTAGCAGAATCGATCGCCAGTAGATTGGATTTTCCCCATTGGGATAACTCGGCGATGGATGGCTATGCCGTCAAATTTGCCGATGTGCGATCGAGTACGCCCAAGCATCCGATTACGCTGGAAGTCGTCGAGGAAATTCCGGCGGGATATCAGCCGCAGCAGGAGATCCAATCGGGAACAGCCGCCCGGATCTTTACAGGCGCGATCGTCCCTGCGGGTGCGGATACGATCGTTATGCAGGAGCATACCCAACGCGTTCAGAAAAACTTTGTCAAAATTCAAATCGCCCCGACAGCGCGATCGTTCGTGCGCCAGCGGGGGGAATACGCCCGGATTGGCGATCCGCTGCTGGCGGCGGGGACAGTCTTAAATCCGCCCGAAATCGCGATTTTGGCAGCGACGGGATGCGATCGAGTTGAGGTATATCAGCGTCCGCGCGTGGCAATCCTGTCTACTGGTGATGAATTGGTGACGCCCAGCGAAACACTCAAACCGGGGCAAATTGTCGATTCTAATCAATATGCGATCGCCGCCTTCGTTACTCAGGTTGGGGGTATCCCGATCTGCCTGGGAATCGTCCCCGACGATCGGGCAAAATTGACCGCTGCGATGTCTGAAGCGATTGCAACTGCGGATTTTGTCCTCTCGACTGGTGGCGTCTCTGTGGGCGATTATGACTATGTAGAGGCGATCTTAGGAGAGCTAGGTGGGGATATTTGCGTCCGGGCGGTGGCGATTAAACCGGGCAAACCTTTGACAGTTGCTAAATTCGTGTGGGAAAGTCGCCCGGTGGTTTATTTCGGACTACCGGGAAATCCCGTTTCGGCTCTAGTTGGCTGCTGGCGCTTTGTCAAACTGGCGATCGCCAAATTTTCGGGTTTACCTGAGTCTGAGTACCAACCAGCCTGGATCGAGGCGATCGCCACTCAAGATCTGAGTGCTGATGGTAAGCGCGAAACCTATCTTTGGGGCAAGTTGGCACTCAGCGATGGACGATATCAGTTTAGTCTGGCTGGTGGCACTCAAAGTTCGGCAAATCTAATTAATCTTGCAGGTACCAATGCGCTGGCAACGATCCCTGTAGACACGAGTGCGATCGCGGCTGGCGCTACAGTCCGAGTGTTGTTGCTGTAGCTTGCCGCTGGCGGTCTTGAGAGGATGTTTGGAAAGTCTAATTGCTTCGCTTGCAGTGGGTAAATCCCCCTGTCTTGTCGTTGTCTTGACGCATCGAACGGGAGGGAACCTTCCGTTCGATGCGTCGTTTTTTTATTCGGGGGGAACCCTAGACATAAAAACGCCGCTAAATCCCCCTTTCCCAGGGGGACTTTAAAAGCCCCCTGGGAAAGGGGGTTGGGGGATTCATATCTAGAAACGAAGCCCATCCGACTTGTGGGAGGCTAGGGGGTATTTTATAGGGTTTATGCTCAACAGGATTGAGTTTTAAACATTCTCTAAGAGCGATCTTTAATGCGAATCGGTACTAGCCGCGCGGCTAGCTGACGTTGTGCTTCGCGGTGGTTGTGGACTAAGATTGCCAGTAGGAACGAACAAGGCAATCCGAAATACAGCACAGCCACTAAAACATCAGAGAATTGTGTCAGTTGCTGGCTCGCGATCGAGACTGAAGTCGAGCTGTCTGTCTGGGTGACGGTGGCAGGTTGGAATGGGGATTGGGTTGCCGTTGGCATCGCGACAGCAGATGAAGCGATTGCACCACTAGCTAGCATAATGCCAAACCAAACAGGAGTCAGGTGTTTCATGATTGTGGAGAAGATGCAGGAGAAGAAATTCTGTGTTTAACAATATCATCTTAGTGGCTAGATGTAAGCCCATCTAAATATTACTAAAACTTATTATTAGTTCAGCAACGCCGTAATTCTAATCGATACAGGTGAGAACTCCTTCCTGGGTACCGCCGCTCATCGGACGCACCACGATCGTCGGTTTCAGTCCGGGATAACAGCGTACCAAAACTCGATCGCCGCTGCGGGTGAGATACAGCACATTAATCGGTTTACCATTGAGCTTGGATACAACTAGACTCGGTGGCGCTGGAGCGGTTGCAATTACTGGGATCGAAATCCCCACAACTAGTAGTGTCGTGCCGATAAGCGATCGCCACCGAGCTAGAAAATTTGTAAGCATCATCTCTACCCTATATCTGGGAGTTAATTTCGTACTGCTCTTAATTAATCCAAGTTGCTAGCTATAACCTCAGCGGTTAGAAACCGCTGCTCATAGTGCAAAGTCCGCCTACGCGGACTAACAAACTAGTCCGCGTAGCGACGCGCGCTCCTCGGGTTTCCCTAGGTTTTAGCGCGTCAAGACAGCGGCGTTTTTTTGTTTAGGGTTCCCCCCGTCTTGGCGTTTTTTATGCGGGGGTTCCCCCCGCATAAAACGCCGCCGAATAAGAAAACGACAAGACAGGCGGCCTTTGCAACACTAGCCACGATTTGCGGCTCGCGCTCCTCGGGTTTCCCGAGGGTTTAGCGAGACAAGACACAATCGTAGGCATCTAGATCGATAGCAACTTGGATTAGTTAACATTTTAGCGCTCGGCACCATTCATTGCGGCAAGTTGCTTGGTAATACTGACTGCATAATTGTCAGTCATCCCCGAGATAAAATCGATCGCGTGCATATAAGCATGATGCAAAGACCACTCTTGTTTTGGTTGATGGCTGCCCATTAAATTCAGGATTTGCCGAGATTTCTTGCTCACCATATCCCCATCTTGAGTGCTGTATAAATCATATGTGGCAGTAATAAAGGCATCGAGTAAAATATCGATCGTGGCATGAGAACCAACTTCGATTTCGAGCTTGCGCGGTCGATCGAAAATTTGAGATTTAGCCATATTTTTGGCAGTATAAATACATTCCTTAATGCGACCCCCACACGCACCAATCAGATCGTCATACTCGAAATTTCCGGTTAAAAGATTGTCTTGTTGCTGCATGAAAGTATCGACAACTCCCTCAATGAGAATATTCATTGCTTTACCTCGGGCGATCGCGATCGTCCGCCTGAGTAATTCCGTGCCCGTACAACTTGCATGTAATGGTGGAATCGTCTTAAAGTCAAAGATAATTTCGAGAATATCGATCGCTTCATCATAAGTAATATAACCCATCTCGATCCCATCTTCGAGGTCGATTAGCGCGTAACAAATATCATCGGCTGCTTCCATTAAATATGCCAATGGATGGCGACACCAAGCCGTTGTCGATCGCTGAATCAAGCCGAGTTCGCTAGCTATTTCGGTCAGACTTTCGCGTTCGGTGAGATTGCAGCCATATTTCTTTTTACCACTTTTGTCGATAAAATCTGATGTCCACGGATATTTTAAAAAGGTGCCTAATGTAGCATAAGTCAGCCGCATTCCGCCTTCAAATAAATAATATTCCAGCTTGGTAATTACTCGCAATCCTTGCGCGTTGCCTTCAAAATATTGAAACTCATGTAACTCGGCAGCGGTTAAATCTTGGAGAATTTCTCGCTGGGTATTCGCTCTAAACCAATTGCGAATCGCTTCCTCGCCAGAATGTCCGAACGGTGGATTCCCAATATCATGAGCCAGACAAGCTGCTTGGACGATATCGCCAACATCAGATGGCTCGATCCCGATCGATCTTAATTCTGGTGCTAATCTTTGCCCGACTTTTGTACCCAAACTTCTCCCCACCGATGAAACCTCTAAACTATGAGATAAGCGGGTGTGAATGTTATCATTTTCGGGGAGGGGATGGACTTGAGTTTTATGGTTGAGCCGCCGAAACGCACTAGAAAAAATAATCCGATCGATATCTTTTTGAAAATGACTGCGCCCGACTTCATGTTGTTCTGGCTGAATTACACCATCTCTTTTACGAGAAAAAAGCTGTGCCCATTGCATTCGCTCCATTATTCAAAGTCACCTTGCTGATGGATTTTGTTAGTGCATCTGAGTAAAAGCATCGCTATTTTTTACTTTAACTTGCGATTGATAGTACATTCGGTTACGAACGAGCGACGGATCTCTATCATAACAATTACAGCTAGATTATTTCCACTAATCTTCCCACCGCTCGGCAAAAGCTTGTTTGAGTTCAGCTAAATAAGCATTAGTTCTAATCTTCACCATCCAGATATCTGCTCCACCAGTGCCACTTTTAACGATCGGGTGGAGTTGCATCAGGATAAAAAGTGACGATCGCGTTATCTTCTTTGACGAGTACGGCTGTATAAGTATGTCCTGAATCTGCATCGACAACCGGAAAAGTGTAGACGGATCTCTGGCGAGTGGTCTTTTTGAATGCGACGGTAGCGGCAATTAATAGTTCTATCGCGTCGGTTACTAACGCATAACCATTGCGCCGATCGTAGATAACTCGATCGCCATATTTCACCAAGACACCGAGGGTATAAACTACCCCGGCGATCGCTTCTTCTTGGTGCTGATTATCGGGTAATTTTCCTGCTAAGCCTTGCTCTTGCAACTGCAAATATCTCCCGACATAGTGCATCCCCTTCAGTTTGCCATCATGAATATTTCCACAAAATATATGCTCGAAACCATGACGATCGAACCAGATTTTAGTTAAGTCTGCGAGAAATTCGGCAGCGGTATTTCGACCGGGAAAAATCTCACCTTTGACTGCGGTTTTAATCCGCTCTAGTACCTGCGGATGTGCGGTAAGTAACGCTTGAAAATCCTCTACACGGGCGCGATTTCCCAGATTACCGCAAACTTGCAAGACATCGCGATCGAAAGGCGATAAATCCGGTGGTAGCGGTGTCATATCGACAGTTCCGCCTTGGGAAAGCTGCGGAAATTCGGGATTATCGAGCCGATCGAAAAATGGGGGTAAGTTTTTTTTGCGGAGTCTAGGTTTTTCCATCGATCTCGATCGATTCGTTTGCGAAACATCTCTACCAAATCGACTCGAACCAAGCTCTAAAATCGATCGTCATTTCAGTATAGTTCCTCACGGTAGATATTCAACTTTCGCCTCGCCACCACGCTAACGGATCGATCGAGGATGAGTAAGGCGGCCAACAATAGATGCTACGATCGTCTGGCGAAAATGATGGCTGTGCAAAACCCAAGCCCAAGCATAAATGACTCAGTACCTGGGTATATTGGCGATCGTGTCCCGGATAGCCCAGATGGGCGTGAGCATACTCATGAGCCACTAGCGCCAACCAATCCGGCGGCGCAACTCGTCCGACATCGACCAAAATGGCGATCGGGTTAGCATTGATATTACAAAAGCCATCTAACTGCACTGATGCCGCAAATGGCACGGCGAAGATCTGGATCGATCGCCGATCGCCTGGATTGAAACACTCATGACAGGCATTAAGATGGAGTTGGAGCGATCGATTGACAGTCTCAATTTGCTTGCCAATCCAGTTGCAAATCGAGACTCGATCGCGCAGATTGCTCTTGACATCTACCATCTGCGGATCGGGTAGAATTGATTGCACTCGTTCTAGGTATGCTACCCCAAGCTGATACGCTTGGGTTTGTTCGCTGGCGATCGTCAATCTACCAACCCAACGGCGAAACCAGCAACTGAGGATCGATTTGCTCGGCAACCTTATCCCCGGTTTCCTCTGGCAATACCCGAGTTTCCGTGCAGAATGTCGCCGTACTAAACCCACCCATTCGCTTGACAGTGCTACTGCGAACGCGAACATTGGGACTAGGGAACCAGAACCGTTCGACCGAACTCATGATGTCATATTCAGTCACCAGCACCAAACCACCATCGTCGTCCATGTGGTAATGTCCGGCGACCGAAACGATCTCAGCATACCCGCGATCGCGCAACAATTGACCGCTATGAGGCTTGTCCGCATCGGGAACGAGCGCAAATACCGTCTTACCTTCATGGTTTTCACCCTCTTGATCCCAACCCATCGAAGCCGCCCAAGTCACGCAACAGCCACCGACAGCCAAGCTGGGATCGACTTGATGCGATTCACACAGCGCAATAATTTCGGGATCTTCAGCCGCTAACGCCTTGACTTCAATCTCCGATTCGCCCATTTCCGATCGTCTAAATGCCAAGTGATGCGTAGTCCGTTTCGATCGCCATCTACCAGCACTATGCTGAAAAAACTCCATTACGTCCATCATGGGCGGATTCTTCTTATTAACTCAGTCTTAATTTTAGCAAGTTTAGAGATGGGAGATGGGAGATGGGAGTTCGGAAATTGAATCAAGTTGTTGCACCGTCGGTGCAGTTCCCCTTTCATCCCTTCTCCACTTCCCTCTATCTGCTTTATCCCATCCATCTCTCATCTCTCTCCCATCTCCCATCTCCCCACTCCCAACTATTTACGTGACCTAGTGGTAAAGTTTTGTTAAAATACAGATTGGGATATCCGCTCTCATCTCACTACTCCTGGAGAAAATTAATTTCATGCTGCGACTGGAACATATCTGCAAGATTTATCCCACAGGTGAAGTCCTCAAGGACATTAATTGGGAAGTTAA
>NZ_JANMZA010000045.1:0-2729 GCF_031382685.1 Chamaesiphon sp. OTE_8_metabat_110
CTTTCATGTCTTAAATGCCCACAGTTTTAGTCCGGTCGTCCCACTACTGGGACTATAAATGTAACAGATGATAGCTTATCTAATTTTTTAGTGGATCGACGATCGAGTCTCTAACAGATAGATAATAATTTTGACGCGAGCGATAGCTACCCCAAGCCTGCTAGATTAAAGGCAGAATATCACGCCTAGATCCACCAGTGGCTAAATTACCAGATCCTGTCATCTCAAATCTCTTCATTATCAAACGTAGACTAGCTGAGTGCGTCGATCGTACTACCGCAATGGAGTTCAGGCTATTCGAGCAGGTGGGTGAAACTTCTGAAACCTTATCCGAATTTGAAGAACTTCAGAATGTGGAAGAGCGGCTAATGTTATCTTACAATCGCCTTCATACCCTACTGCTAAAAGTTTGCCAGTCTCAACCAACCCCCTCAGAAGATATGTTAAATTTGTTATATCAGGCAGTCGAAGTCGCTTCAGCGACTCTAGATGCTAGTGTTGCCACCTTACAAGAGATTCAACGCGATTGGAATTAATCATGAGTAATGAATTTAGAATTCTCGATCCTGAAGCTAGAGCTAAAAATCTAGCTAAATTGAAAGAAGTTACTCGACAACTAGATATCTTAAATCTGATGCTAGATGAAGCGATCGCATTAGTCGATCGAGACTTGCTCCAACAACGTCGAGCCAGATTATTGTATAGATCGAACTATCTGCCTACAGAGAAGATTGAAAGCTAACTTAAAATTCTTGCAATCTACTAATTGTGAAAGCTTTCTGAATGATGGCTGAGTCAAATAGATTGTAAATAGGGCAGTACCAGTACTTACAAAAGAGAGAGGTTGAATCGATCTCGATCGATTCAATCTCTTTTTGCTAAGCTATAAGCAAGATAAATTTTAAGTATCTTTCTTGGGTTTGTATGTGGAAATTACCTCTAATTCCTTGAGTTGTTTGGCATCGACATTTGCAGGAGCATTGGTGAGCAAACAGCGTGCTTGTTGAGTCTTTGGAAAAGCGATGACATCGCGGATCGAATCTTCGCCAGCGAGCAGCATGACTAATCGATCGAGTCCGTAGGCAATCCCGCCATGTGGGGGCGTACCATATTCAAATGCTTCGAGTAAAAAGCCAAATTTGTCATTAGCTTCTTCGGGGGATAAACCGATCGCGCTGAAGACTTTTTCTTGGACTTCGCGTTGATGAATACGGACGCTACCGCCGCCGACTTCGGTACCATTAAAGATGATATCGTAGGCTTGAGCGCGGGCGGTTGTCAGATCGGCGATGTCGTCTGGATGGGGGGCTGTAAAAGGATGATGAAGGGCTTCGAGTCGCTTTTCATCGGCGTTGTACTCGAACATCGGGAAGTCCGTCACCCACAAGAGATTGACTTTATCATCGTCGATTAAACCAAGTTCGCGCCCGATAACCAGTCGCAAGCGATCGAGTGTTTTATTTACCATCGCGGCATCGCCAGCAGCAAATAGTAATAAGTCGCCCGGTTTGGCACCTGTGAGGGTGAGTAATTGTTGTTTACTCTCAGCGGATAGAGAATCTTTAATCGCTCCGATCGTATCGATTTCATTGCCTTCGAGGACGCGAATATATGCTAATCCTTTAGCACCTGCTTCGGCAGCTTCTTTGAATAAGTTACCGCCCGGTTTAATGCGGACGTTAGAAATACTCTCATTACCGCCAGGAATCGGTAATATTTTGACAATCCCACCCGATGCGATTGCGCCGGAAAATACTTTAAATTGAGAGTTTTTAAATAACTCGGAAACATTGACTAATTTTAAGTCAAATCTAGTATCAGGTTTATCGCAGCCATAGTCAGCCATCGCCGTAGCATAAGTCATGCGGGGGAATGGACGTGCTAATTCGACACCTTTAATTTCTTTAAAGATTTGCCAAATCAATTCTTCATTGAGATCGATGATGTCTTCTTGAGACATGAAACTCATTTCCATGTCTAACTGGGTAAATTCTGGCTGTCTATCCGCACGTAAATCTTCATCGCGAAAACAGCGGGCGACTTGATAGTAACGATCGCATCCCGATACCATTAGTAATTGCTTGAATAATTGCGGCGATTGGGGTAGGGCAAACCATTCACCTAAATTTACCCGACTGGGTAAGATAAAATCACGCGCCCCTTCCGGAGTAGAGCGCGTCAAAATTGGCGTCTCGATCTCCATAAAGTTAAAACGATCTTCCAAACAGCGGCGGATGGTTTTAATTACCCGATGGCGGAGTTGGAGATTGGCACTCATCCGTTCGCGACGCAGATCGAGATAGCGATACTTGAGGCGTAAATCCTCCCGCACGAACTCATTTTCGGTTTGCGATACCTGGAAGGGTAATTGCTGATGAACGCGGTTGAGTACCTCAATTTGCTCGGCGTAGACTTCAATTGCGCCCGTATCGATCCGCGTGTTGAGGGATTCTGCGGGACGGGCGTAGACGCGTCCGGTAATTTTAACTACATACTCACTGCGGAGGGTTTCCGCTAAATGATAAGCTTCGGGCGTGCGAATCGGATCGCTGACTACCTGCACCGAACCAGATCGATCGCGCAGATGGAGAAAAATTACCCCCCCAAGATCGCGGCGACGATCTACCCATCCGCACAGAGTAATAGTTTCGCCAATTTGTTCGGTGCGGATCGTACCGCAATAATGGGTTCGCATATGCTAAATCTAATTCGATGACAATTACTGTAAC
>NZ_JANMZA010000075.1:0-4244 GCF_031382685.1 Chamaesiphon sp. OTE_8_metabat_110
GCTCGCACGCAACCGAATTCACGCTCGCAAGCTAAGTCCGCCTGTCTGTCTTGTCTCGCTTCCATGGTCGGGAAACCCGACCGGAGCGAGCCGCTTGTCGCGCTAAACCCGGAGGTTTCCTCCGGAGCGCGCGCCGCTACGCGGACTAATATCCTAGTCCGCTTTACAAACCCTTCTTGCGCGATCGAAAACTCACGCAGCCCTCACCCCGCCAGATCCTTCGGCTCTGGCTCCCCTCTCCCAAGCGGGGGGGAGGGGGTGGGGGTGAGGGCAGGGTTCGTATGTTGTACAAACCGGATGTGGTATTAGTCCGCGAAGGCGGACTTCGCATCACTAGCCCCGATTTCAATCGGCGGCACACCCAGACGGCTTAACACTTCAAATTATTACCAATAATCATTAGCAGTTCGATCGAGGTATTGGATATTCTGCGCTGAATCTGGGAACACTAACTATGTAACGATCGAAACTAGCTCGAACTGTGGGGTTGCTGCGCCCAGCTCGCACGCAACCGAATTCACGCTCGCAAGCTAAGTCCGATCGAGTAGTTACAGCCAAATATTCACATAATTATTTAACTCAGATTGAAGCAATCGATCGATAGATGATTTTAGAAAAATTCCATCTGCATTAACAGAAGTTATGTAACTTTACATACAAAAATTATTAAGAGATTGATGGCACAGAGTAATGATTGAAAGTAGCGAAAAGTTAACTAGTATTAGTTTTAAGGATTTAATCATTCAACTGAAAGATATTAAATCTCAATCTTTTAGTGGAAACTTAGTTATTAAAATAGAATCGCATCCATATTGGATTTTTTCATTTAGACTCGGTAGAGTGGGCTGGGTTGATGGTGGGATCGAACCGATTAATTGCTGGCAAAGAAACTTGAGTCTAGCTCAACTCAACCTGCCGCCAGAACGCTTGGCTGAGGTGAATAATCCGCGTAAATCTAACTTAGATTCAAATATTTTGGCAGAGCTATTGGTAAGTGAGTCGATCGATCGACAACAATGTGCTGAGTTAGTCGCTAGAATGACGATCGAAAGCTTATTTGATGTGATTCAATTTAGCCAACATAGTGGCAATCGGCTTTCTTATAAGCTCTCTCAAACTGGGGCTGGTAATGCCCAACTCAATCTAGTATTGCCATTACTAGAAATCGAACCAATTTTGACTAAATCGATTCAAACTTGGCAAGAATGGTCGAATGTAGGTTTGGCGGCTTACGCACCGAGTTTATTTGCGATTGTTTCGCCATCGCTGGATTTGGCGCAATTAGCGGGCAATCCTAATTTACATCAGACGGTAGTGGCGATCGATGGCAATCGCTCCGTGCGTAGTTTGGCAGCTAATAGTCGTCAATCGGCGCTCAATTTTACCAGCACACTCTTACCATTGCTGCGATCGGGATTTATTAATTTATCATCCCAGCCAAAATCGAGAGTCAGTCAGACTAATAATCTAGAAAATAGCAGCCAACTGAGTACTGGTACTAGTAACCAAATGAGTACAGGTACTAGTAACCAGCTAAGTACAGGTACTAGTAATCAATTAAGTACTGGTATTAGTAACCAATTAAGTACTGAAAATCGAGTGCCATTAGTACCGGGAGTGAGAACTAGTGAGACTCAGAATCCTTTGATTGCCTGTATCGATGACAGTATCCTAATCTATCAATCTTTAGAAAAGATTTTGACTGAAAATGACTATCGTTGTTATGGCGTTCAAGATCCGCTCAAAATTATGCCGAGCTTGATTAGAAATAAACCAGATTTTATATTTCTGGATTTATTAATGCCAATTACTAATGGTTATGAAGTATGCGAACAAATTCGGAAAACTCCGAGCTTGAAAGATATTCCCGTAATTATTTTGACTGGTAAGGATGGATTGATCGATCGGATGCGATCGAAGATGGTGGGAGCGACTGGCTTTTTGGGTAAACCAGTACAGTCAGATGCAGTGTTAAAAATGATCGATAAATATCTTGTGGGAGTTAAGTAGTTATGAGTCAGATTCTAATTGTTGAAGATAGTAAGTTAGAAGCAGATAGATTGAAAAAATGCTTGGAGGGTCAAGGCTTTTCAATTTTAGTAGTTACTAGTGGTGAGGAAGCCGAAATTAGGCTCAAAACTTTCAAACCAAATCTGATCGTTTTGGATGTAATTTTACCAGGTGAGAGTGGTTTCGAGCTGTGTCGCAAACTCAAAACCGCACCCGCAACTCAGAATATCCCGATCGTGATTTATTCCACCAAAGATAAGCAGATCGACAGGACTTGGGGCGATATGAGCGGTGCTGATGCGTATCTGAGTAAAACCGTAGACGAGCCAACTTTACTCCAAACAGTCAATCGCCTAATTGGTTGAAATATCGTGAAAATTATAAGTTGTGAGTGATAAATTATGAGCAAAACGATCGATCTGATGTCATCTCCAGCCAGTAAAAATCTAATAGCTCGTCCGAGTGAAAGGTCGGACGAACATCAACGCTTTTTAGGTTTTACGATCGGCGATAGTTTGAGTGCGTTAATTCCCTTAATTAACTTGCAAGCAACTATTAAAATTTCTTTAGCAGAAATTTTAGCAGTTCCGCAAATGAATGAATCGCTACTCGGCATTATTAATTATGGCGGTAAAGCCACTTGGGTACTGGACTTGGCTCACTTAATGGGCGGCACTGGCTATGTGCGCACGGCAGCTAGGACTGGAATGGGGATGCTATTTCAGGTACAAAATGAGACAGTAGCATTATTAATCGAGCGCGTTGGCACGATCGAGACATACGATATTCAGCAATGTTTGCCGATGGGTGAAGCCATGTATACCGATCGAATCCGTTCGTTTTTGGCGGGTTATTTTATCGATGATGCCCATCAATCGCGAGTAGTTATCGACCTAGACCGGATAGTTGATGCGCTGATTGGCACTCCAGTAACTGCTTGAGCATCGAGCAAAATAACGCTCGATGACAATATATAGAAATAGTTATGAATTAACGATCGCAATTTAGTAATTACCAATATTGCCCATGTTGAAAAATCTCTTTAGTTCGGCAGATGAACGCCAAGATAAAGCAGCAGAACTACTCAACGCTGCCACTCCCGCCCCAGAAAAATTAATGTCCAATTCAGAGCGTAATATGACTAGCACTACTGCCAAACAACAGCTACTATCTCTACTGCAAGATACTCAAGCCAAGCTCGAAAGCTCGAACAATCCCAATAGCGAACCCCTGCGTCAAAATCTGCGGAGAGCGAGAGAACTCGCGGGATTTTTGACGACAGCGAGTAACCCGCCAGCAGCACCAGCGGCGAATATCGATGCCGATAAAATCCATCAAATCGCTACCAGAATTAGACAAGCGACCTCACCGATGGCGGCATTCACTAGTGCAGTTGCTGATATCAAAACATTACTAAATGCCGATCGCGTCTTGATTTATCAATTGACAGGGGCGAGTATGGGTCGATCGATCGCTGAAGCCGTCCAAGCTGGCTTAACCCCCACGCTCAATAGCGAAATCCCGCAAATTGGCTTTGGGTTCGAGCAATTCACTGACGATCGCTCCCAGCGGACGATCTCGTTGATTAATAGCGAAACCAGCCCTTACCAAAAGCAGATTTTAGAACAGTACCAAGTCCAGGCAACAGTCGCCGTCCCGATTTTAATCAACGGTTACTCGGCAGCGACCGATAGCTATAGCCTGGGTCGGGTGTGGGGTTTATTGGTCGTTCACCAGTGCGATCGTCCCCGCGCCTGGACGGAAGCAGAAACCGCTTGCTTGTCCCAATTATCCCTAGAACTCACCCTCGCAGTCCAGCCCAATCAACCCCTATTGCAATTATCCCAACGTCGTGACTTACTCGCCGCGATCGAGGTCGAAGCGCAGGAAGTGATGCAGGCGACACTCGACAATATCCGTCACACTCTCCAAGCCGATCGGGCGATGGTCGTCGCTTACAATCCGGACTGGAGTAGCAATGTCATCGCTGAATCCGTCGGCGTGAACTGGGCGAAAGCAGGCACCTCGCTAGACTTAGACTACTCGATTAACAACGAAAATTACAAGCCTTATTACGTCGTCAACGATATTCAAGCCAAAGGATTCGATCGCTGCTTATTAGAATCCCTCGAACCACTGCAAATGCGTGCGCCAGAGTTTTGGTAGACACCCAACATGCCGAGCAATTGGTTGTTTTTCAAGACGGGGACGACGATGTACGCCCGCATTTGCAG
>NZ_JANMZA010000144.1:0-25902 GCF_031382685.1 Chamaesiphon sp. OTE_8_metabat_110
TTTGATTGTTGTGTCTAAATATTGACCCAATAATTCTAACCAACTTAGCTTGTAAGGATACTTTTCACTAGTCACCATATTCCCATTTGGAACATAGAGATTGACGATTTGGACACCATTGAGATTACCTGTAATTACTCGTTTTTGATCGTCTAGATTGCCAACCGCTTCTGGTGTTAATACGCCTGCAAACCCACAGCTAACATTAGTTAATGGCTGCTTGCTAAATATAGCAACCCCATTATAGGATTTCTGACCAGAGATATAGACATGATAACCGCAAGATTTGTTCGCCTCGATCGGAAACTGTTCATCAGTCACCTTAGTTTCTTGGACACAAAGGACATCAACGGGATTTTGGTGCAACCAATTGGTGACTATTTCTAGTCTTGTCCGAATTGAGTTGACGTTCCAAGTGGCAATTTTCATTAGACTTCTTTCGTAGATAGCAGAGTTGGAGCAAAATAATCCTTCACTGCTTCGGGCAAAGCGATCGTAAGGTAGGTAACGGGTTCAAAGGTTGGATGCTTGTTGGTAGAGGAACGATGTAGAAGTGTAGGGTTGGCACTGCCCACGAGCAAATCTTGACAGAGCAATGATTTCAAATTGTTACTTACGATCGCTATTCATTCGATCGATCTCAATAGCTGAGATCGATCGCTAATCGATCGAAACATAATTCCCTGAAACCCAGACGGAGATGAATATCTATCCCGCAACTAAGTCATAAGTTATAATTCAAATAATCTGATTCAACCTTTGAACCCATGACCTTTACGATCGCTTTGTCCGAAGCAGTGAAGGATTACATCGTTCGCGTAGCGTCTCCTTTTTGGAGAATCGGCAGATTTCCAGTGGTACATATAGTACTCCTGACGAGTTTCTAACGGTGTCGTTGGCGTAGCCTACCGGAGGTAATCGAACAAGAACAGGAACGTCAAGCTAAATTGAAGGTCAATGCCCTCCTGAAATCTACACTTGGGAAAGATCGGACAGTCGAAGCTACAGACGAATGGTGGCAACAGCAACGGCAACAATTAATCGATAGCCTTCCACCTCAATTATGAATCTTCGCATCTTAATTCATGAGGATGCGACCCTCGATCTTCACGAACATTGTAATTATCTGTCTCAAAATAATCAGAATAGTGCTTTTTTCACCCTCTCAATCGCACCTCTCCAGCTCCAGTTCTTGCCAACAAAGAGCGAATTATCGAACCAAAAATTCGCCACCCCACTAAACTCAAACTCCCAATTCGAGTAGCCAATAATAGAGGAGATTGCACCACTAGCAATAGCAGCATCATAATCTAGTGGACTCCGAACCAAAGCACCAGGCGCATTAAATAACTGTTGCCGCTGCTTGGTTTTCCCTAACCTCTGAGCAAAATTTCTCACTAGCTGCACCGCTCTCTCGTCATGGGATAAATCTCTGAGTGCGACTTCTAGCTCGGCTAAATCCATCGGTAAATCTGACACTCGCTTACCCTAATGGACGATTTAGCAATTCTGGTGCGAGGATGACTTCATCATCTGACTCAGCCGAAATATCTTCAGGTGCTAAGGGCGGAAAACTAGATCTCGTTGGTAAAACAGTGGATATACTCCCTAACATCGACACCGTTTCTACTAATAAGGCTAAAGTGTCTGCATCTTCGGGATGATTTTTGACTACTCGCACGGCTCTCATCACCACGCTCAAACCTTGCTGGAGCCGCTCCACATCAGTAGCCAATCCGACAAGTTGTTGGAAATCACTTTCATTGAGAATCCGGTACTGTCCCGTTTTAGTCTGGAGCGTCCCTACTGTTCCACTAGTAATGGTGGCGAGAGTGTTGGCACCCGATGTCCGAAACTGCTCGAAGGAATTCCAGGATGTCCCTGGAGTCAAGGAAATCGTTGGAATCGTGCTAAAGGGAAGACTCCGTGATTGAGCTAACATAGCGATTTACCATAGGTGGATGATTTCAATTATACCTAACTACCAACGTTTTTACAACGAAAACTTAAATCGATTTAACCAATGTTGCCCTTCCGTCCTGAAAGACTGAAACCTTTGAGCCTGTCGATCGATCGGAAACGTTAGCCCGATCCGTTTTGGGTTAATTAGATTGCATCTTTCTCATTAGCAAATCCAGGCAGTTGCTAAAAAGCTCCTGCAAGCAGGTTGGCAAGTTCGTGCGGTGACACGAGATCCTCGCTCGGCGAAAGCTCAAGCCCTTTCAGAACTGGGTGCAGACATTGTTGCGGCTAACTTTGATGATTTTACCTCAGTTGTCAAAGCTCTCGAAAATGCCTATGGTGTCTACAGCGTTCAACCTGCCCTGACGACACCAGGAGATATAGGACAGGCGCGGTGGGGGATTGCTGTTGCCGAGGCAGCTTGGACAGCGCAGGTACAGCATTTTGTCTATGCTTCCGCTGTTGTCGATCGCGCCAAAGGTATCCTTGGATTGGGTTCAAAACGAGCCGTTGAAGAACGCATTGCGGAGTTATCACTTCCGGCAACTATCTTGCGTCCTGTTTTCTTTATGGAAAACTTAACCACCTACTTCCCCGTGCGCTTGGAGACTGATGAGTTGACTCTATCAATTCCTTTTCCCGTAGATCGAAAACTTCAGATGGTCGCGATCGATACTATTGCGGAGGTTGCCGCTGAAGCGTTTGCAAATCCTCAAAGTTTTCTTGGGCAGGCGATTGACATTGTTGGGGATGCCATGACGTTGAATGAAATGGCTGCATCATGGAGTGAGATTGCGGGGCGCAAATGCAATGCAGTATCCATTCCTCTCGATATACTTGCACAGTTTTGGTCGCAAGGAGTACCCTTATTCCGCTTCATTGGTGAGGGGGGCTGTGACGTAGATGTTGCCGCCATGCCCAAGGGGGTAGCAAGGTTATCCTTCATTCAATGGTTGCAACGTACTGGGATTGTTGCCGCAGGCTAACGTCTTTACTCGCTCGCATATCGCCTACATGAGTTTTGATGGCTGGCTTTAACTAGTGCCCTATTTGCGATGCAGGAGCAATCGATCGAGTCATAATTCTAGACATCATTACTCGATCGATGAGTGAAGATTCTCCAGCAAATCCTGACGAGCAATGATTTCAGCTCGACCTTCACGAACATTGTAATTATCTGGCTCAAAATAACCAGAATGATGGGATCTCCAAAAACAGGAACGATCGATCGATCGTTCCTGTTATTAATTTCAACTAATTTAACCTAAGTTCGCGATCTCCTTAGAGCATCGATAACTCTGGCTTCGTCTCTATTTCTACATTTCTTTAATAATGACTTTATCGCCTTGAACTTCACCGACTAAAATCACATCTGCCACACCGACAAATAGACCGTTTTCGAGTACGCCGGGGATATTATTGAGCGTTTTTTCTAACTCTGCCGGATTATCGATCGAGTCAAACTTCACATCGACTACTAGATTACCCTGATCCGTCACGACTGGGCCAGCTTTTTTGACACCCATCCGGAGCTGCGGTTTACCGCCTAATTTTTCGATCGCCCGCATGACGGGAGTGACAGCCATCGGGATGACTTCGACAGGGACGAGGAAAGTGCTGCCCAATTTATCGACTAGTTTGGTATTATCGACGACGACGATAAACTGCTCGGCGAGGGCATCGACCACTTTTTCTTGCGTATGCGCCGCACCACCGCCTTTAATCAGATTTTTGTGAGGATCGACCTCATCTGCACCATCGATCGCGATATCGATCCGATCGGCTTCATCTAGCGTCGTTAAGGGGATACCATACTGTTTAGCCAGCACTGTTGCCTGAAATGAGGTAGGAACCCCTCTGACATTGGTAATTTCGCCTGCTGCTAACCGTTTGCCGATAAACTCGATCGCGTACGCTGTCGTCGAACCTGTCCCCAATCCCACGATCGAATTAGACTGCACCCGCGCCGCAGCAGCCTTCCCAACTTCCTGCTTCATCAAATCTTGTGGTGTCATAATCTTGCTGATGTTCATCAAATGTCTTCCGATCCACTTTATCAGTAAAACCCCGTCCCACTCCCATCTCCCATCTCCCATCTCCCATCTTCACAACAAAACCCCCAGCCCAAAGACCAGAGGTTCCGTTTTCAAATATTTAGGTCAGCCGCAACGCCGTTTTACCTCAGTTTATGACCTGGTTAAAACCAGGTGGGTACCGGAAGTTCGTGCTTATAGTTTCTGAATACAAAAGTTCAGTCTACTGCCGCTAGAACAACATTAGTTCCCGTAAAAAATTCAAGCATAGATCAAAAAACGTTATTGGCAGTCACCAACGTCGCCGCCAGACCATTTCTACATCTTAATGGGAGAATACTCGATCGGTCAAGTGAGGATCTAATATCTCCTGCGCCCATTTACCTCCATATTGGTAGCTACGTTGGATCTCCAGCTACTGCGATCGTGCTGAAACTTTTACGGCTGTGCCTTCTAACTCAAATACTTACTCCACTCAGCAAGCACCGCTGGCGAACCGTACCAGATGCCTGGACTGCGCGGTGAATGTTTGACCCCTTCAATTGTAATATTGGTTGCACCAGCTAAATGAGCTGCCTCGATCGCGGTAATCCCATCACCCCAGGTATTGCCTTCACCACAAGTCTGTTGATAGCTACTATATGCCAACCACTGACCTAGCTTTTTGGCACCATAGATTGACTTTCCAGCAACACAGATATATTTGACATCTAGATACATAGCTCCTGGATAATTATCATTCACAAAATCGAGATTTTTCTTCGTCCAGCGTTCGCCACTAATATGGGGAGTTCCAAGGGTAATTAAGGTATCAATTTTTGATTTTGCATTCCATAATTTCGCTGTTTCATCGACATCGCCATGAATGATATAGGGAATTTCACCGATATAAATTCGACTAATCCAACCACCTGCCGAATGTCCGATTAGATTGATTTTAGTGGCTTGATTATCTGCTAAAGCAGCATTTACAGTCCGATCGAGTTGTCGCAAAATCGGAATTATCGATCGACCGCCGAGGGTAGGTAGCCAGTCTCTTTTCCGCAGTGGTACTGTCGTTGTGGGGGTACCGAGTGCGGCTAAGGCTTGTTGCAGTGGCAGATAGACATCAGCACTTTCGAGATAGCCAGGTAAAATAACGGTGGGTAACATCAGACGATCGCCTACAAGCTAATATCTCGATTATACTAATAATACGGATCGACCGTGTATATTGGCATGAATTATATTCTGAGATAATGTATCAGCAAATTAACATCACTTTGCCTCAAAAAACCATCGAACTAATCGATGATTTAGCGACACAAGACGAGCGTAATAAATTAATTGATGAAGCTATCAATTTCTATGTTATCGATCGACAACAGTAATCACTTCAACAACAACTTCAGGAAGGGGCAATTTATCATAGCAAGCGAGACTTAAATCTCGCTGAAGATTGGTTCAATGGAAAAAATCGATCGAGCAATCCAAGTTAGTCTTGGATTAATCGATCGATAAACTAGGATAAATAATAATCGTGCGAATTTATCGATCGACAGAACCCATAATAATATCCACACTACCCAAAATCGTGACGATATCAGCGACTTTTACGCCGCGCAAGATATGGGGGAGAATTGGCAGATTATTAAAATCAGCAGCGCGAATTTTCCACCGCCAGGGGAAGATATTATCTTCACCCATAATGAAGATTCCTAGCTCACCTTTACCGCTCTCGATGCGGACGTAATGTTCGCCTTTGGGAATCTTAAATGTCGGTGCGACTTTCTTGCTGACGTACTGATAATCCATCCCATCCCACTCGGATTTCGGACCAGCGGCAATGCGTTTGGCTTCGAGATTTTCGTAAGCACCGCCTGGTAAAGCGGCGATAGCTTGACGGAGGATTTTCACCGATTCGCGCATCTCCCGAATCCGCACGAAATAACGTGCTAAGCAATCGCCAGCCGTCTCATACTGGACATCCCAATCAAAGTCGTCATAGCACTCGTACTTGTCAACCTTGCGGAGATCCCATTTGACACCAGAACCGCGCAGCATGGGGCCAGATAGACCCCAATTAATCGCTTCATCGCGGGTAATCGTCCCGACACCTTCGACCCGACGACGGAAGATGGGGTTATTACTAATTAATTTCTCATACTCGTCCACTTTTGGCTCGAAGTAATCGCAGAAATCGATACATTTGTCGATCCAACCATAAGGTAAATCTACAGCCACGCCACCGATGCGGAAGTAGTTATTGTTTACCATTCGATAGCCAGTTGCAGCTTCCCACAAATCGTAGATCATCTCGCGTTCGCGGAAGATATAAAAGAAGGGAGTCTGTGCGCCGACATCCGCCATGAATGGACCGAGCCACAGCAGATGATTGGCAATCCGGTTGAGTTCCAGCATGATGACGCGAATATGGCTAGCGCGTTTGGGAACGGGAATATTTGCTAATTTTTCAACGGCATTGACCGTAATTGCTTCATTAAACATCCCCGCTGCGTAGTCCCAACGGCTGACGTAGGGCACGTACATGATATTGGTGCGGTTTTCGGCAATTTTCTCCATACCGCGATGTAGATAGCCGATGACGGGTTCGCAATCTACGACATCTTCACCGTCGAGGGTGACAATCAGCCGCATGACCCCGTGCATCGATGGGTGGTGCGGCCCCATGTTTAGCACCATCGGTTCGGTTCTAGTTTCGAGTTGTGCCATATGCTCTTATTGCGATCGCGTTCTGAAATGAACTATTACTGTTAGTTGCCACAGATGGCGGAGTATCGATTACTAATGATTCCCCTGCTCATATTATAAGGGGTAATGGGTAAGGGGTAATGGGTAAGGGGTAAGGGGTAAGGGGTAAGGGGTAATGGGTAATGGGTAATGGGTAAAAGGTAAAAGGTAAAAGGTAAAAGGTAAAAGGTAAAAGCAGCGGTTAACACACTATCCACTATTTACTATTTACTATTCACTATCCACTATCCACTATCCCCTATCCCCTATCCCCTATCCACTATCCCCTATCCCCTATCCACTATCCCCTATCCTCTAATCGATCGATTTAGAGATAGGAGTGATAACATCTCTAATACGAGAGTGAAATAGGAAGGTCGTGGGATGGGCGCATTACAAGCATTAATATTCGATGTTGATGGGACTTTGGCGGATACCGAACGCGATGGACATCGGGTGGCATTCAACCAAGCTTTTGCTAATGCGGGGCTGGATTGGGATTGGTCGATCGAGTTGTATGGTAAGTTATTGGCGGTGACTGGTGGTAAGGAGCGGATGCGCTTTTATCTCAATAGTTACCGTCCCGATGTGCGGATGGACGACCAAACTATTGCCGATCTCCACAAGGCGAAAAATCAGTACTACGCACAGTTATTGGAGCGGGGAGGGATTCCGCTACGTCCCGGCGTTAAGCGGCTGCTGACGGCGGCTAGAGCTGCCAATCTACGACTGGCGATCTCGACGACGACGACTCCTGAAAATGTGTTTGCGCTATTGGCAAACAATATCGACTCAAATTGGTTTGAAGTTATTGCGGCTGGCGATATCGTCCCTAAAAAGAAACCAGCATCGGACATTTATGATTATGTGCTGGCGCAAATGAAGCTACCTGCGGCAGATTGTCTGGCGTTTGAAGATTCCAAAAATGGTCTGATTTCAGCAATGGATGCTGGCATCATGACGATCGTGACGATTAATGATTACACCCAAAATCATACTTTCGATCGCGCTAGATTAGTATTATCCGATCTTGGCGAACCCGATCGTCCATGTCAAATTATCCAAGGGGATACTCAAGGCGCAACATTAGTCGATCTCGCTTTGCTAAATCGATTAATTGGGGCGTAAATCGATCGTCAATGTGCAGAATTAAGACCGTAGCATCTGGGTTTGAGGTCGGTTCATTTTTAAAAACCATTCTCACTGGGCAATAGCTGCACGGATGTATAGCAGTATTCACCCAATTGTGAATCGCCAATCTCACTCGGGAATCATAGAGTTAGTGTATCTAGATCTGCATCCACGCGCAGATCCCTATCGTAGTGAATATTTATGACACGATCGTTCAATTCATCATCTTCTGGTTGGGTGCTGCGATCGGTAGCTTCCTTAATGTTGTAGTCTACCGCGTTCCGGCTGGTATCTCGGTAATGTGGCCGCCATCCCGTTGCCCAAAGTGCTTTCATCAGTTGGGAATGGGCGAAAACATCCCAATTTTAGGGTGGTTGTTTTTACGTGGCAAATGTCGGCACTGTCATACCCCGATTTCGCCCCGTTACCCAGTTATTGAAGCAATAACTGCGATAATTTTCGTACTAGTTTACAATCGTTTTGGACTCTCGTTCCAGACGATCGGTTATTCGCTGCTGATGTGCTGGCTACTCGCACTGACGCTGATCGATCTCGATACGATGACATTGCCTAACCCACTCACCCAGTCTGGCTTAGTGCTAGGTTTAGCATTCCAGGTTATCGCTGGCTATCTCGATACCAATCATGCTATTTCCGGCATCCGGGAATATACCATCCAAGGGATTTTGGCGATGACACTGGGGATTTGGATCTATGATACGATCGCGATTTTAGGTAGTTTAATGGTCGGTAGACCCGCTCAAGGCGGCGGGGATGCTAAGCTGATGGCGATGGTGGGTGCGTGGACTAATTGGAAAGTCGTGCTGCTAGCGGGTGGACTAGCCTCGGCATTAGCTTTGGTGGGTTTTATGGTTGTGGCTGGTTATGCTGCGCTCAGAGGCGGCGGGATGAAGACAGGGGCAAATACCCTTACTCAACCCCTCCCTTTAGGGCCATTTATTGCGGCTGGGGCGACGATTAGTTTATTTGGTGGCGAGGCAATAATTGAGAGCTATCAACAGTTTATGCGATCGCCCGATCGGTTTTTATTCGCGATGCCAGTGTTGCTCGGATTGATGGTGCTGTTAGTCTGGACGCGACGAATGCGGCTGCGGGGTTCGTAATGCCAATTTATTTAATTGGGGCAAATGTGGTGAGGTAAAAGGTAAAAGGTAATGGGTATAATGATTTTCTCGATCGAGGTATCGATCTGTCGTTCTGCGATTAGCGATTGGTATGATTAAGACTAAGGTGAGTATTTTTGCTTGACGATCGCCAAAAACCCGACTTCAGCACTTTGAAGTCGGGTTTTTGATTATTGGGGGTAATTAATAAGCTAAAGTTTCGAGAGTCTCGCGCAGATAGCGTTGGACGAGGGCGTCGAGATTGAGATCGGATCGTTCGATCGAGGGTAGCTGAGATGTCCAATGCTGAAACCCCGAACTAGCTGAGATCGCTTGCTTGAGGCTAGTCCAAACTGAGGGATCGTCAATCGGTGCTGGTGAGGATATAGTCATCTGTGAACGATGCCAAAAAAATAGGTAATTTTGAGGTGGCAAGAAGTTTTTCAATAACCTTTGTCACAGTCTCTATCATAACTCAATTCAATCGAGTGTCCAGTAATCAAAACCTAGCTACAGCCATTACACCCAATAACGGATGAATCGATCGATCTACCCAGAAATTTAAAAGATATAGCGTTACTATGAGATAATGTCTCAAACCTAGTCAGTGGAATGAGTTAAAGCCGTCTGATTTATTTGAGGTTATTACCAAATAGCTTCACTCAAATCGAATCGATCGACTACAAATAGTTACTACTGACACAAACATAAACATATTATCGATCGTACATAATTCACAGTGCAAATCGGTATCGTATGTATCTATTTTAGGTAGCTATCGCAATTATTATTTACTGGTGTCAAGAGCCTTAAGAGGAACAAAAGCTGTGAGTGGAAATGAATCCCGGATGCAAGCAATTTATCAAATTACTAACCGCGAACCAATGCCCGTCAAGGCATCCAAACGGTTAGAAGATCTGTGGGCGTGCGATGTCTTTACCTTGGGCAAAATGCAGGAAAGTCTGCCCAAGGATGTCTTTAAATCTGTCAAGAAGACGATCCAAACTGGCGAACCGCTGAATCTCTCCGTTGCTGATTCTGTAGCAGTGGCGATGAAAGACTGGGCGATCTCCAAAGGCGCACTTTACTACGCTCACGTATTTTATCCGCTGACTAATGCCACTGCTGAAAAGCATGATGGTTTTGTCTCGGTTCAAGGCGATGGTACGGTCATCTCAGAATTTGCGGGCAAACTGCTCGTTCAAGGCGAACCTGACGGTTCCTCCTTCCCCAATGGTGGCATCCGTTCCACCTTTGAAGCGCGGGGCTATACTGCATGGGATGTCACTAGTCCAGCCTTCATTATGGAGACGGATAATGGTGCGACCCTCTGCATCCCAACCGTGTTTGTATCTTGGACTGGCGAAGCGCTAGACAAGAAAACACCCCTATTGCGCTCCAACGCCGCCATGAATAAGGCAGCGACCAGAGTCTTGAAGATTTTGGGCAATACTAATATCGCTCCCGTCAACTCCAGTTGCGGTGCCGAGCAAGAGTACTTCTTAGTCGATGCCAACTTTGCCAATAGTCGTCCCGACTTATTACTCGCTGGCAGAACCTTATTTGGGAAGCCTTCAGCTAAAGGTCAACAATTTGACGACCACTACTTTGGAGCCATTCCCGAGCGAGTCCAAGTCTACATGCAGGATGTAGAGGAAAAACTCTACAAACTGGGCATCCCCGCCAAAACTCGCCACAATGAAGTTGCGCCAGGTCAGTTTGAAATTGCCCCCTATCATGAGGCTGCTAACGTCGCCACCGACCACCAACACCTGATCATGACCATCCTGCGCACCACTGCGAAAAAGCATGGCTTCATGTGTCTGCTCCACGAGAAACCCTTTGCGGGGATTAACGGTTCGGGTAAACACGTTAACTGGTCGGTCGGTAATGCTACCCAGGGCAACCTATTAGATCCCGGCGACAATCCCCACTCGAATACTCAATTCTTGGTCTTCTGTGGTGCCATCATTCGCGGGATTCACACTTACGGGCCACTACTCCGCGCTGTGATTGCCACCGCCAGCAACGACCACCGCTTAGGTGCCAACGAAGCGCCCCCAGCAATTATCTCCATGTACTTGGGTTCGCAACTCCAAGACGTGTTCGAGCAAATCAAGCAAGGCGCGCTCAAAGGATCTACCGCCAAAGGCACGATGAATATCGGGGTCGATACCTTACCGATCTTGCCAAAAGATGCTGGCGATCGCAACCGGACTTCACCCTTTGCTTTTACTGGCAACCGCTTTGAGTTCCGCGCTGTCGGTTCCGGTCAATCTGTGGCAGGGCCATTGGTGGCGATGAATACGATCTTGGCAGACTCCCTCACCTGGATGGCGGACAAATTGGAAGCTGAGACTGCCAAAGGTACCGAACTCAATGCGGCGATTCAAACCGTCCTCAAAGAAGTCATCGACAACCACGGCGCAATCGTCTTCAATGGCAACGGCTACTCGGAAGAATGGCACAAAATGGCAGTTGAAGAACGCGGTTTACGCAATCTGCGGACGACAGCAGACGCGCTACCCGTATTAAATGAGCCAGAAATTGTCAAGCTATTCGATAGCATGTCGATTCTCTCGCCTGTCGAACTCGCCAGTCGGTATGAAACTTACTCCGAGCAGTATATCCTGTCGATCGAGGTCGAAGCAAAGCTAGTTATCAGTATTGCCAAAACCCTGATCTATCCAGCCGCCACCCGCTATCTCACCGACCTAGCGACCACCATTGCCGGACTCAAAGAAATCGGCGTCACGCTAGAAGCCGAAACCGCTCAGAAGGTTGCCGATCTCACTAAATCAATGATGGATTGCGTCAGTAAATTAGCAACTGCACTAAACAGCCATGATTTTGAATCGAGTGAAGCCCACATGCAGTATTTAGTAAAAACAGTTCGTCCGTTAATGGATGATGTGCGTAAATATGCTGATGGACTCGAAGCTGAAATCGCTGACGATCTCTGGCCATTACCTACTTATCAAGAAATGTTGTTTATTAAATAACATCTCATAAACAACTTATTTAGAGAAAAGACCGTTCTCATCGAACGGTCTTTTTTTTGTATTGGCTGGACTACCGCAAGATTAGTAAAGAGATTGCGAATTTTTATTTAATTTATTCCACATCTCAACTATAGATTCTCCAATTTCTTCTAACTTTGTATCGTATGCTTTATCTTTAAAGCCATCGACTTCAAGTCGCCATCCCGATCCGTCATGTCCTGTAACCTCTTTATACTCTATCAACCTTTCCTCAAACCACTTTTTAAGACCTTCTTTTTCAATGCCAGTATTTTTTTCAAGATCGGTTTGCTTGTTCCAGAATTGCATCTTCCAACCTGTTGGAGTTAGAATTATTGCAAAAAATAGTGAGAATTTATCTGGACGATCGTATAAACCAGAACATCGCCAAAAAATGTCGGATGAGTCCAAAACCAGCGTTCAGTAAAATGACAAGCTATCTCGCTCTCAAGAAATAGCTGTTCTAACTGTTCTAGTTTCATCCTCATGTCTTTACGAAATACAGCTATTTCAGCAAGCAATGTTTTGATATCATCGTCTTTTTCTTGAAAATACTTCAACCATTTCGAGTCTACTTCAGATTGTTTTTGTAAGTTTTTCATTGTCATAATAAAATCTTTTAAGAATACTAAATGCTCGTTAGGTGCTTTCTGAGAGTAAATCTCGAATTTTTCTTCAATATTATTTAGAAATAAGTTGTATGTAATGGGTTTGAACCCACATAATTCAACTGAATCTTTCTCAGCGTTCAACGACAGTAGTACTTTATAGACTTTTTAGAGCTTTTACTTAAGGATCTTAAATACGTTGTATAGTCACAAAAAGGATTATTCACTTTAGCCAAAACTTTATTTTCTATGCCAATAATATAATTATCGGAAACTATTACTAGATCGATACGTTTATTTCCGCTGGTACGCACTTCCCGCCAAACTTCAATATTTTGTTTGTCTGCTACTAGCTCTCGATCGATAAGCATAACTAGTGAATCTAATAGAAGCCTACCAAATCCATGTTCGTTGGTGGGTGTTAAGTAAAACTGAAGTATCTTGCTACAGATATTCTCTGAGTGTGGATAACCAGCAATCTCCATAAAAGTCTGTTGCTGATTTTTAGGAGGTGGTAATTTTTCTAGATCGGATAAAAAATTTTCATTTAGCACCATATATTTTTAAGCTGAACTTACTTATATATGGTGCCCAGATACTAAATTTTCTCACCACTCAACCTACTAATTTTACTCAATCGCCCAATTTTCAACTATCAAATTGGGGACTCGATCGAAATCTCGTGCATTTCTCGATAGCAAGATACCTTGGTTTGCTAAAACGATCGAGGCAATGCGTAAATCTTGGGTGCCAACTCTAATTCGCTGCGACTTTAGATCTCGATAGATAGATTGAGCTGCTACTGTAAATTGCAATACTTCAAATTCAGACAATAGCTTTACTGTTTCCGACAGCCATAAATAGGCATTAGCCAGTACATCCCCATCTTTTGCCTCAGATATTTGTGCCAGCCTACCGCGCACTTGTTCTTCAACATTAATTGCAGTAGTCGTTAAAGCGATCGACTGTTGTTGCAATCGACCGATTAATAGTGAATTACTCCTACCATAAAGACTCAAATGGTCGGTATCGAAGACATAAAGGGTCATATTTCATCTTCGCACTCATTGGCGATTTGACGAATATGAGCGAGTTTTTCCATTAGATCGTCAAAGGTTGGATCGTTCTCTAAAATGCCTGCATATTGCATTGGTGTAGAATTAGTTTTAGGCTCGATGCTCATTGCGAGCGGCTCCGCCAAAGAGATTGTCACGATCTTACCTGTTGATAATTGCGACTCTAATTCGGTCTTGGCATTGGCGACCGCTTCGTCTTCTGTATTCCCATTAGCAGCGATCGACGGTATTTCGAGTACAGACGCAGTAAAACCTCGATCGGAACGACCTTTAACAAAAACTTGATACTGCATGTTTTATCCTCAGCCTCGGTTGTTACTAGTATTGCATATTCATCCTCTAAATAGTTCGATTACCGCTGGTACGGCAAAGCTGAACGATAGTGCTTCGTATTCGCTAATTGTCCTTGAGTTTTAAATATCCGAAAGCTGTGACGATTGGCCTAATCGGTCAGTTGGTTATCTTACCAATTATTGTGTTAGCGATCGTCAATGTCAGGGATAACCAAGGGAAGAGGCACTAAGCTAGTTTGAGAGAAACGCTCAATGAAAAAGCTCCTGCTGTGGTCGATCGCCCGATCGATCTCAATCACAGGTATCTTTACTATTTAGAAAATCATTGCGAACGGCTTGATTATTAATTAATAAATCTTGGATATTTGTCCATTTTTTTGATTCGATCGAGTCGATTAAACTATCCAATCGATCGCGATAGATATATAGAGAATGCAATAGAGCATCGCGATTGTATTCTGCCATCATCATTCCCATTTCTGGATTGCCAGCACCTACTCGACTGGTATCTCTAAATCCCGTGCTGGCAAATTTTTTGGCAAAATCGCGGATGGTAGAATCGGTTTCCTGCAAGCAAGCAGCGATTAAACTCGCACTTACCATCACGGGTAAATGGGAAATCCAGGCGACTGCCCGATCGTGTCGATCGGGTGTTGTCTGATAGACCACAGCACCGAGAGATCGCACTAGTTCATCGACCATTTTTAGTGCTGAAGGCACCGTTGCGGGCGTAGGGGTCAAAACATAAGGGCGGTCGGCAAACAGACCCTTTTCAAAGGCAGCTATCCCGCTCTGAGAGTTACCAGCCATCGGGTGTCCACCGACAAAATTCGGCCATAATTCGGTCGCCCGATCGACCAATGCCCCTTTGACAGAGCCAGCATCGGTAATAATTGTCTCGGACTGAAGGTGGGGTAATAATTGCGCGATCGTCGGGAGGATTGCCGCAATCGGCGTACAGATAAAGACGATCTGGGCATCTTGGAGACTAGCTAAGTCACAACTGGCACGATCGCAGATGCCCTTTCGCTCAGCCAGATCGCAGGTAGATTGCTGACGGCTGACACCGCTCACCTCATGCCCCAGTTGGCGCAAGTCCCATCCCAATGATGCGCCGATTAATCCGATTCCTACGATCCCGATCTTCACAGTTAGCTGTTATTGATTATTGGTTATATTGTGCCATTTAAGTGCCACAGTCTAATTTGGCATCATGGCAACTTTGATTACTTCTCGATTTTTCATATCCTCAAAAGTTTGCCCTAAATCTGTCAGCGGGCGCCGATCGCTAATCAATAATTCAAAGGGAATCTGCTGGCTGGCTAGTAAAGCTAACGCCGCGCGGACGTGGTGGGGGGTATTGTGAAAAACGCCTTTGATGGTGAGTTCGCTGTAGTGCAGTCGATCGGTATTGACGCTAATCGTCGTATCTTTGGGACAACCGCCGAATAAATTAATCGTCGCCCCCGGACGACCGCAAGCGATCGCGGTTTCCCAGACACTCGGTACCCCTGTCGCTTCAATGACGATATCAGCACCCCATCCTTGGGTTAAATCCTGGACGGTACTAGGGATATCTATCTGATGATAATTCCACGTCCGCGCGGCTCCCAATTGTGCCCCGACCACCAAGCGGCGATCGTTACCACCAAATAACCACACCGACTGGCACTGACTCGCCATCACCGCCACAAACATCAACCCGATCGCCCCATCGCCGATTACCACTACTCTAGAATCAGGGGTGAAATTACTCCGCGCCACCCCATGCAATACGCACGCTAAGGGTTCGGTCATCGACGCTAGCGCCGGATCGAGATCTGGTGGGATGTGGAGCAGGTTCTGACGGACGATCGGCGCAGGAATACTCAAGTACTGAGCGAAGGTACCGTTATTCCAAGTTAAATGCGGACAGAGTGAATATTCTTGACGCTGGCAAAAGAAACAATCCAGACAAGGCGCGGAGTTATTTGCCACTACTCGATCGCCAATTTGCCAATCGGTTACTCCCGCACCCAGCGCGACGATTTTACCCGCTGCTTCGTGTCCGAATCGAGTTGGCGGCTTGAGCATTTTGGCATGTCCGCCACGCCGCCACACCTTGAGATCTGTGCCGCAAGTAGTGGCGGCTGTGACCTCGATGACGACCTCACCCTCAGTAGGTGTGGGGACATCGAGGGTTTCGAGACGGAGGTCTTCGCGACCATAGAGGAGGGCTGCTAGCACAAAATTATTAGTTACAATGGTTGCAATCGAGACATCTCAGTATAGGAAATTTCGCGATCGAAAATCTAGCGCGGCGATTCTAGCGATCGATCTAGTTACGCGCTGAATCATCGCAAATTACCAAGACTTGGTACTCTCGATCGCCAGTTGTGATGGCAATAACTTCTCGCATAGCGACAGACAGGATATAATGTGGTGTTTCGGGTTGCAACCGATCGTCAGTAGATTCGCTTCCCGATCGCCGCCAGCCAGTAGTCAAAGGATGTCTAAAAAGATTTTATGTCTTCAATCGTAGATCTGAATCCCCCAATCCCCTTTCCAAGGGGGATTTAGCGGCGTTTTTATACGGGGGTTCCCCCCGAATAAAAAAACGACAAGACAGGGGGATTCCAAGGGTTTACGCTTAACAAACTAGACTTTTCAGAAATTCTCTCATGGTGTTAGTGCAACCAACCCAGGGAATCGCGACACCTAGACAGAGCGGATGACGATCGGGCACAATTTCTCACTGTATCTATTCAACATGAACGAAAAAAAAGTAGAAGATCCTAAATTGGTAATAGTTTATTTTGCCAATGGTACCGTCCAGTGGGTAAAATCTGGCAGTACCAACCAATGGTCTAGGGATGGGGGTAACGTTAATAAGTTTTTTGAAAGTAGGGTTTATCACACATCTGAAGGCAATAAAATTAAAATCAAACAACATTTTAAGCTGTTGAATACAGTTTTTATGGATGTAAATACTGGGACATTTTTGGATACTAACCGTGAAGATTTGCTCGGATTGATTACCGATCCTAATGACACGGTGCAGCACTGTAAGTGGTGGGATGTAGACTGGTCTTGCCCGATCGTATTCGAGCCAAAAGCCGAGCGTAAACCCATTAAACCCCCGATCGTTAAGAGTTCGCAGTTGAGTTGATATCGATATTCATGAAGAGCGAGCAGAGCAAGCATATCTCGATCTGAGCCGAGGGCAGGCGAAACGGATGGGAGATCTCAGTATTGGTGGTACGTCTTGGGAATTGCCAGATAAGACGATACTCGATATTATCACTAGCGATCGACGATGGGTAAAAACTGCACTACTTTACCCACGAGTCGGTGCAGATGGTCAACCAGTCATCAGTCTACCTTATCTAGTCCTGATGAAACTTGAAGCTAGTCGGACAACTGATATCAGTGATATTAGTAGAATGTTGGGGCAAGCTAACGATCTGGAGTTGGATGAAGTTAGAAGGACGATTGAACTATACGATCCTCATAGCCTAGAAGATTTGGAAAGTTTAATTCAGTTGGGGAAAATTGAAATGTCATAATCCTAGATCGGTAAGGAGAGAGTAAGGCGGTTAAGGACAAACTGAACATTAGAATACACCCGCTATCTGTAGATTAAACATATTGTAGTTAACGAAGAATTGCGAGGCATGATGCTAGATTACAATCCTCCAAGATATCTACCTTCGGCTGACGAACTACTAGACTCAGATGAAACACCAGTGGATAACGAACTCCAAGAGCTAATTCCGGCGTTGCTCAAATCCATCTTGCTGATGCTGTGGGAACAGCGACAGGATTGGTTGTTTGCAATCGATATGGGGATTTATGCCAGTCCAGAGTTGCCACCAATCGTCCCGGATGCCTTTCTGAGCTTGGGTGTAGACCGATGCTATGACGAAGAACTCAGACCTAGCTATGTGCTGTGGGATGAGGAAATAGTACCAAGTTTCGTACTAGAAGTAGTTTCCCCTCGATATCGGGAGGAGTATACTACCAAGCTAAAAGTATACGAACAGATGGGGGTGCTGTATTACGCGATTTATTCCTCAAAACGCAAGCGTAAACCCAGATTGGAGATCTATAGATTAGTCGAGGGTGCTTATCGACTGATGGAGACAATTCCAGTCTGGATGCCAGAAATTGGTTTAGGAATTGGATCCGAGCGTGGCAATTATGGCGGGGTAACTAGAGAGTGGTTGTATTGGTATGACGAGCATGGTAAGCGTTATGCTACTCCTAACGAACGGATTCAACAGGAAGTCGATCGATCGACCAAATTAGCAGCTAAGTTACGAGAGTTGGGAATCGATCCTGACGAATAAAGGATGCAGGTTGCGATTAGGCGGGGACTGTGTTGAGGTATCGATCGACTGTTTCTTTGCCACTACCAATAAATCTAACTTGTCCGCGTTCGAGCCAAATTGCTTTGTCACATGAAGTACTAATAAAGTCTAGATCGTGAGAAACAACTAAGACGGTGGTGTCACCATTGAGAAATTTGTCGATCCGATGTTGGCACTTGTTTTTAAAGCTTTGGTCGCCAACTGATAAGACTTCATCGAGGATCAAAATATCTGGCTGGACATCAGTCGCAATCGCAAATCCCAGTCTAGCTACCATCCCTGAAGATAAGCCTTTGACTGGTACTAAGGCATAATCATTCAACTCAGCAAACTCCAAAATCATTGATGTGCGTTCTTGCATTTCTCGCTTAGAAAAGCCCAGCAAAACACCGTACATAATAATGTTATCGCAGACGGAAATATTACCATCGAAACCTGCTCCTAATTCGATCAGTGGCGCAATATTGCCTTTGACTCTGACTTTACCAACAGTCGGTTCGAGAATACCAGAAACCAACTTGAGAAAGGTTGATTTCCCCGCGCCATTCCCACCTATAATCCCAATTTTCTCACCTGAATTAATAATTAGATTGACATCATCGATTACTAGCTTTTTGGCAGGTTTACGATATTTACCTGACACGATCGACAAGATTGTTTGCTTGATATCATAGGAAAATTCTTCTTGGGTACGTCGCCATAATGACACGCGATCGAAACTAATAACTTCCATCTAACTAAATATACTTGGTAATTGTATGGTTGACTAAATATCTCAAGACTAAGCAAATTTATATATCTACAAAAGATCCATAAACTTGGGTCGGAGCCAGTTAAAACAGAGCCAACCAATAGCCAAGATGATTATCCCACTCAACCACGCCCTAGTAATCAAAAATAGATCGGGTGGATTGCCAGATAGCACAATTTGTCTCAAACTCTCAATCACTGGGTATAAGGGATTTAACTCCAATAATGGGCGAATTTTGGGATCGACTATTGCGGCGGGATAAAATATTGGACTACTCATCATAATTACGAATTGAATCAATTCATATAAGAATGGTAGATCTCGAAAAAATACATAGAGAGAACTAGTCAAAAATCCAATTCCTGTGGATATTAAGATTAATGCAAGTAAAGGTAATGGGATCGCCATGACATTGATGAAACTTGACAAGTGGGGCGATAGGATAATAGTTACGATTATCAGAAGAGGTAACATCCCAACTGTTAATTGAAATATATTTGCAATGATAATAGAAACAGGAAAAACGGTAACGGGTAATTTAACTTTATTTAATAGCGAACCATTACTAACGATACTACTTAGTGCCTGAGCCGTTGAACCACTATAGAAGTGAATCACCGCTAATCCTGTGAATGCGGCTAGAATATATTCCCAGATCGAATCATGATAATATTTTCCAAACGCAGAACCAAATATGAGCGCGTATAGCCCAGTCATCATGAGTGGATTGAATAGCGACCAATATACACCCAAAAATGAGCCTCGATACCGGACTTTGATTTCGCGTCCGGCAAGTACAGATACTAGTTCCCAGTAACGGTAAATAGCGGACAACCTGGAGTGAGTCTCGATCGATCTAGTCATAGATATGTGAAACCTTTGGGTACGTCAAATTAGTATGATGTTATCATCATCTTTGCGGTTGCCATCATACTATAGATATTGCTGAAGTACATTAATTGTAGCTCGACCAGTTTGCGACCAACTAAACTGACTGGCGCGGTGTAGCCCAGCTTTTCGTAATTGTCGATGTAGTTCATCATCCTGACTAAGATCGAACATGGCTGAGGCAATATCTTTGACTTCATAAGGATCTACTAAAATTGCTGCGTCTCCCGCTACTTCTACTAATGCTGAGAGATTGGAAGTAATCACAGGTGTACCGCAAGCCATCGCTTCTAACACAGGTAAGCCAAAACCTTCCCATAAGCTAGGAAAAACTAATGCTCTAGCTTGTCTGATAATTTTTGGTAGATCGGAATAGGGGATATATTCGAGAAATTTTACTCGTCTTTCTAAACCAAGTTCGGATACTTGGGCACGTAATTGGGGTGTATACCGAGCATCTCCAGATCCCCCCAGCCATAGTTCATATCGCTCGCAGTTCGGTAGCTGACCAAAGGCTGCAATGATTCGAGCTACATTTTTGTAAGGATCGTGCCTCCCTAAATATAAAAAGTAAGGAGCATCATCTATTTCTGTTTCATCACTGGCGTAAAAATGATTCGGATCGTAAGCAAGGGGAATTGGCGTTACTTTTGATGCGGGGATGCCAAATAGATCGATCGTTTCTGCTGCTGTAGCCGTTGAGTTACAGATAATGTGAGTGGCTTGACTTAATACCTGCGGTATATACCATTTGAAATATTGATAGAGAGGTGAGGATAGCTTAGGAAATCTTAGAGGAATAAAGTCATGAACGGTAACAATATAGCGACAATTAGTAAATATGGGTGCTTCTGGGACAGGAGAGAATAATAGTGATGACTTAAATCGATCGTAAATTTTGGGCAGTTGGAACTGTGTCCACAACAATCGACGTAAATGCCCTTTCTGACCATCAGCGTGAGTTATATTACTAGGAATAGTGTGACAGTTAAAATCAGAATAATTTGTTGATGTCAGCAATATTGGATCTAATAGCTTCAAGTAAGGGAAAATATTTTTAGTGTAGCTACCTAATCCTGTTGATTTAGAAAAAAGGACTGATAAATTAACAACTATTTGATTAGATCCCACAATGTTCTTTAAATAATATTTTTGATTGATTTTGTATGTTCGTTCGCTATGGTATTTTCAAAAGACAATCAAGGAATTGTTTTGCAGAATCATTCCATGAAAATATCTTGTACTTACTCCTAATGTGTGCTGTTAAACAATCGTATTCAAGATCTGAAGTAAGTATTTTTTGGAGAGCTTCATATAATTCTATCGGTTGATTTGGATCGAAATAGATGCAAAAATCGCCACCCACTTCAGGTAAAGATCCGCCTGTGCTAGAAATGACAGGTTTACCATGTTGCAAAGCTTCTACAACGGGCAATCCAAATCCCTCATAAAATGATGCTTGAATTAAACAATAACAATTGCGATATAAGACATCAAGTTGATAATCTGAGATTGAGCCTAATACATGCACTCTTTTTTGATACATTTCATTTGTTTCGATCGCTCGATCGGTTTCTACATCCCAGCCTTTATTGCCTGCCAAAATTAAATGTACATCTTGATAGTTTTCATCTGTCAATAAGTTAAATGCAGCAAGGATAGTTTTGATATTTTTGTGAGGAGTCAGACTACCGACTACTAATACATATCGACTGCTAATTATATCGATTGGATAACGATCGTCATTGGAATTTCCATCTCTAATCAATTCTTTACTTGTGAAGTTAGAACCCAGTCGAAAACTACTGACAATTGAACTACTATTATTTGGAAGTATACCTATAGCTTGGGCATGTGTATAATCTGCCGCACTTTGCTTAGATATACATAAAACTTTATCAAATAGTGGAGAATAATGACTATAAAAATTGACAAATCGATCGACAAATTTTTTCGAGCAATATTCTGGAAATTTTGTCGGTATGAGGTCGTAGCAAATTACTCCAATCGTCACTTGATGAGCTTTGAGATTCTGCAAAAAGTGATAGTATGATTCGGGTAAATCCCAGTTTGCATCAGCTATTATATAAATATCATTTTGGGAAAATCTGATATTTTCAAATTCAATATCGAGCGGATATATTTTTGACTTAAAAGCATTAATATTATTGATAACTTTATTTTTCAATTTAAGTAAAAAAATTGAAAATTTACTAATATTTTTGGCTGTAGAATCAAACAAGCATATTTTAGCGATTGATTCACCATAAATGTCATCTCCAAAATTGAAAACTCGGCGCATACCATAACCATCGAACATTACTGGTATTATGTCTAAATCCAAGTATTCTGCACAGATCGCGATCGATTCTGAGGTTAGTTCGCGAACGACACGGTGAATTCCGGTATTCTTGTAGCTATTTTTTGCAGTATGAGTACAATCTAAAAATACTCGCATCTAATACCCTTATAATTTTGTTAGCTTTTAAAGTTGACTGAAGCGCGATCGCGCTTTGCAGTAAGATTTTCAGGTCAATCTGTTAATGTTTCGTGCCCATACTACCGGGTTAGTTATAATATTTCTAGATTGTATTAGCTCCAATAACTTTAGAGAATAAAGTCAGTACTAGCTTGGGATTACTGATATTTAAGTTGGCTGATTCACGTCCGACCAAATCAGCAAGCATCTTTTGTTTTGCTTCAGGAGAACGTAGTACTTGCTTGACAAAATCTGCATAGAGATCGGCGCACCGCTGGGGAGAGTGTTCGCTAGCGATATATGCAGACGATCGAGCGGATAATGACTTTCTATATTCGGTGTTTTCCGTTAGTAAAGTTAACGCCTTATAAATTTCTGCAACCTCATTACTTTGATTGGGTTGAGGTATTTTTAAAACCACATTATCAGGAAAATCAGCGAAGGAACCTATATCTGTCACCACTGTTGGCTTACCAACAGATAGTATTCGCAGTAACGAAGCCGAACTTTCACCTTTAAATGGAAATCTAAGATTCAGACAAATATCTGAGACTTCAATATATTTATAAAAGTCTGACATATTGACATGGCCTGTAATTTTAACTTTACCTTTCAATCCAAGCTTTTGAATTTCACTTTCGATATTTAATGAGCCGATATATTCTGTTCCACCTACAAATATTAAAATAGCCGAGCGATTACTTGATAAATATTTCTTGAAAGCTTGAAGAATCGAGAGAGGACGCTTGGTACTGTTGATAAAACCAAAGGTTGAAACCACCAAGCTATCGATCGGAATATCAAATTCGGCACGAATATCTTCAACCGAGTTTTTTGAAGAAATATATTCGGGAACTAACTGTGGTATCCAAGCAATATAATTATTGTCATGACTATGGTTTTTGACAGCAACGTCATAAGCCCATTTACTATGTAAAACTACTCCCAGCGATCGTGTAAAAATTCGCCGATTTATATAAATTCCTGCTTCGGGTAAAGTACTATCTATGCTAAGTCGATCTTGCTGAATAAGATTGCTAATCTCTATTGCTTTATCATTTCCATAACTATGATCTAATTCATTAAAAAGTTTAATCCCTAGTTGTGGTTGATGGGTGTCTATATAACTAATCAGCCCACCTAAATAATAATCATGCAACACTGAAATGCCTCCATATTTCATTAGTTGTGAATACATGTAAGCATGATAGCTACTGTTACCGATCTGATAAATAATCGCCTCATACTGATGTTTTACTAAGTTTCGCTCGAATTGACTATGAGGTGACAAGTTTTTAGTTATCCTCAGATCGGGTAAATAATCTTCATCGTGGTAAGAATAAATATTGAATTGCTGTGATAGTGATGGTAGCAAATCATAACTATAATCTGAAATACCAGATTTAATTGGTTTAAATGGACTGAAAAAAGCTAATTGAATTTTATGCGGCTCTGTTGTGACTCGGCCAAATGATATACTAATCCGCTGTAAAGGTTGGTGTTCTAACAAAACATCAGAAATTTGACGAGTGACTGACTGCCAAGTAAATTTTGATGCCCGCTCTAATGCATGTTCTGATAACCTGCTTTGCAAATTTTGATTAGAGAGAACTTCTTGCATTGCTCTAGCCACGTCTGCTGATGAGTGCGGATCGAATAATCGATCGCTAGCACCGAGAATTTCTGGTAAAGAAGAGTTATTACTAGCAATAGCAGGCGCACCACAAGCAAGTGCTTCCAATAAAGGTAAACCAAAGCCTTCATAAAAAGATGGGAACACAAATAAAGAACATGTCGAATACAAAGCTCTCAGCTCTAAATCTGTAACATAATTAGTTAAAATCAGCGATCTCTCTATTCCTAATTTGGCTGCTAAGATATTAATTTCATTGGTAAAAGAAGCAGACACCTTACACGCAACAACTAATTGATGAGACTCCTTGAGCTGTTCCGGTAATTTGGCAAATGCCTCGACCGCACCTTCGATATTTTTACGCCAGTCCTCTCCACCTGTATAGAGAATAAACTGTTTGTTAATGTTGAATTTTTCAGCAAATACTTTCCACCAAGCTTTGCGAGCGTCAAGTGAAATTGGTGCGAAGAAGCTAGACACGCCACCCGATATATTTAGAACTTTATCGGGAGATTTATTTAAATACTTAATGGTATCTTGACGAGTAGATTCTGAAATTGCAAACACAAAATCAGCATTGCGGATGTTTTCTAATCGCTTCAGGTACAAGTGGCGCGTATCTAAATTATTTAGATATCGATCGGCAAATATTAATGGTATCAAATCATAGCAGACCACAAAAATTTTTTTGTGAAAATCACTAAAGTTGGGAATAGTAGAATCCAATCCTTCCATCGGGCTTGGGATGAATAATCCATCTAAGCCTGAAGCTGAAAAGGTAGTTTTCATTAACAGATCGTTAATATCGCAACTACCAATATTTGGATAATTAATGTAGCTGTAAGGAAATACATCGCGATCTAATTCTGGTTCTGGTAAAGTTTTATTAGCATATAGCTGATATTCCAGAGAATTTTGTTCGGTAAGCAAAGCTTCTAATATTGATTGTGTATAACGACCGATTCCCCTGTTTTTAGAGTTTTGTGTTTGAAGGGCTTGAAGATCGACGCCTATTTTCATATATGTAAATGCTTAATACTTTTTTAAAAGAACAATTTTAAATCTTTTCACACACGAGCATAGCGACAGCTCCAGGAAGGTAATTGTTAGGATCGTGAGCTTTTAAAGATGCTTCAGCTTCATCATTTGTTACACTATAGGTAAAATCATCGAGACGAATTCCGTAAGCAGCTCGAACGATCCTAAAATCTTGAACTAGACTTTGAAGAGATTCCCGATCGTAGATCCGATGGACTGGTGTTAACGCCCTTTGACCGTAAGGAACTGTCATGATAAAACTACCACCTGGTTTAATAAGTGAGTGGATTTTTTCTACTGCTTGACGATCTAACCCTGCGCCTACTTCATCTCCATACCAACCTAAACCGATATGTTCTAAAGTAGATAAAGCAATTACACAATCAAAGCTGGCTATAGGTAAAACGGGATGACAAATATCACTTTTAATAAACTTTAAATTTGGGTGTGACAAGGAGATCGGACGAATATCTATTGCTGTAACAGAATAGTTTAGGCTAGCTAATTCATACGCAAGCAAACTTTCCGCAGAACCTACATCCAAGATTTTTACCTGATTAGACTCATACAAACGAGCCAAAGATAATAGTATAAAATTTTTCTCGACAATTCTCTCAGTCGTTCCGGCCCAATGTGCTTTATCATTATGATAACTCACATTTATAGGCTCGTTAAACCACAAACCGCTTGCTACTCTAGATTCTTCAATAGACAAAGATTTAATTGTTAAACTTTCATCGACTTCTAATCTTGTTATGATTTGTGCAATTTCACTTTTCTTTGCATT
>NZ_JANMZA010000157.1:0-1991 GCF_031382685.1 Chamaesiphon sp. OTE_8_metabat_110
ACATAGCGCAGATGACGGGTGCAAATTACCAAGCCAGCCAAACCTTTGTCGCTGATGAGTAAATTTGAGCCAGCACCGATAATTGTAATTGGGAGCTTATTTAGTTGCGCCCAAGCTAGACCACTTTGCGTCTGGGCGAGGGTTTTGGGTTCGAGATACCACTCGGCGGGGCCACCGACTTTCCACGTTGTCAAACCTTTGAGCGATATACCGGGGCGAATCGGGCAATCAGTAGGAACTTCCACATCTCGATCTGCATCTGTTGGTATGGTCGAAATAATTACTGGCTGATGAATCTGGGGTTTGCTAACGGATGATTCGGCAGCAGATCGGCTGCGCGAACGGTCGTGGGAAAGTGTCATGATGGAGATGTAAGGTAGTTGGTGGAAATCGGGGGCAGTCACTAATAACTAGCAATCGAGGAAATGTGTGGATTCTCAGCCAGATGGATACAGCCGATCGTCTTCACAAGTCAAATTTATAACAGGCTAACTCGGGGATAGTTAGCATTGATAATACACTAAACATTCAAGATCGAGCGATCGTTTCGGTTTGTTTGGCATTAAGTGCTGTTCGATAAAAGTCTAAGACCCCCGGAATGATTTGGTTGAGGTTTCCCGCACCCAAGCACAAGCAGATATCACCCTGCTGGAGATTGTGAGTCAGAAATTCGGATACCGCACTCAGCGTGGGTTGATAACAAACACGCGGGTGATAGCGACCGATTTGAGCGACAACCTTTTCGCCACTAATGACGCCAGTATCGGCTTCTCCCGCACTGTAGATATCTGTAATTACTACTAAGTCGGCATCTTTAAAAGATCGGGCAAACTCAGGCAGAAATTCTAAAGTACGGCTGTATCGATGGGGTTGGAACACCGCTACAACTCGTCGTTCGGTACCAACTCGCAAGCGAGCGGCACTAAGTGTAACGAGGATCTCACTGGGATGGTGAGCGTAGTCATCGATAAAGGTAATGTTATTTTGGTATCCTCGAAGTTCAAAGCGGCGTTTGGCACCACTGAAAGTCGCTAGACCAGCGGCAATCGCACTAAAGTCTAAGCCAACCTGACGACCGACGGCGATCGTCGCCAGGGCATTACTCAAGTTATGTTTGCCTAACACTCCTAACTTTAGTATTCCCAATAATTTGCCGGATTCATATACTCGTGCCGAAGTCCCATCGGCATGGTAGTCAATCTCATCGACGGTATAATCGGCGACTTGTCCTGGCTCGACGCTATAAGAAATCGTCGGTTTGATGCGCTCTTTGACGATCGCACAGTCGATCGAGCCGATTGTCACTTGACACTGGTTGGCAAATGTGGTAAAGGTATCGATTACCTGATCGAGGCTCTTATAATGGTCGGGATGATCGAGTTCGATATTCGTAATTATCCCGATTTTGGGTGAATGCTTGACGAGGGAACCGTCAGACTCATCGACTTCGGCGACAAAATATTCACTGTTGCCAACTCGGGCATTGCCATCCCAAGCTGTGACTTCACCACCGACGACAATTGTCGGATCGACACCAGCTTCTACTAGCATGTAACCGATCGCGCTGCTAGTTGTAGTCTTACCGTGAGTACCTGCCACGCCGATACTCGTGTATTCCCCAATCAGAGCGGATAATACATCCGATCGATGAAAGATCGGACACCCTTGCGCCAACGCCGCTCTCAATTCGCTATTAGTTTTACCAATGGCCGTCGAGCAGATGATTTGCGGCGTTTGTCCAGATGGGTGGTTATCAAAAAAATCTAAATTACTCGCATCCTGACTCAGGAAAATGTGCGCCCCAACTGACGCCAACTTTTGAGTGATGTTTGTCGATTTGAGATCGGAACCAGATACTGGCAACCCGCGTCTTGCTAGTACATAAGCCAGCCCTGACATCCCAATCCCCCCAATCCCGATAAAATGAATCGGACGACCGCCAAAATCAATAGAACTACCCATAATATTTTCTCACCAGCCAGATAGAGCGA
>NZ_JANMZA010000172.1:0-5284 GCF_031382685.1 Chamaesiphon sp. OTE_8_metabat_110
TTAGTCTGAGAATTAGCAACAATTTTAGCCTGCGGATCGACGGCATTAATCGCTTGGGTGATGGTAGCAACGCAAGCACCACAAGCCAAATCGGGAACGGTAAATGTTGTTAGCATGAGAATATTTTCTAGGTAAGAGATCTGTCGAACTTTAGCAAAGCAACAATGTCAGCGGCGCTAGCAACGCGGGGGGATTCGATCGCGTTGCAAAATTGATTGTTGGAGGCGACAATTTCGGCTAGGATATAAAGCTAAAGAAAATATATCCTAATTTGGCACTAACCTAACACCATCAGTGCAATTTTGCGAGGCAAAACCCTCTGAGGAACGCGTAGCAATCTTTCAGAGGCATATTAGCAGGTGACGTTTATGAATCGATCGCGATTATGGCAGGAGCGGGCGAGTGGTTCGTCTGGGGATGATAACTTGGAGGCGCTCCCGGCGGGAAGTTGGCGGTTGCCTGCGGCGATCGCGGTTGGAAGTCTGCTGCTGGGCGGGATCTGGTTTTTTCAACAAACCAGTCTCAGACATCTCAACGAGCAAATCCAGCAACTCCAACAAGACATCGATAAAATTTCGCATGAGGCGATCTCTCCCGTCGCACGCGTGAATCTCGAAAAGGAACCGATCCTGCTCGAACGCGATCGGATTAATGCCCAAAATGGTGTCTATGATGTCTTGTTTGACGGTATTGGCACATTGTTACTCGGAGGGCTAGCATATGCTGGCTGGCAGTATTTACGCCGTGCTGAGGCGCGATGGCAACTCACCTACGATCGATCGATTACCGATCGCTTCAGTCAAGCAATTTCGCACTTAGCCAGCGATAAAGTTGAAATTCGGCTCGGCGGCATCTATACCCTCGAATGCCTAGCTCGGGATTCCCCAGCGGAGTACTGGCTGACGATCGAAGTCCTCACCGCCTTCGTGCGCGAACGCTCGGCGAGAGTCGAAGTCTCATCACCGCCCCGATGGGAAAAATCGTCCACTGGCGATCCCCCTAGCCCCGCCCCCAGTCGCCGACTCCCCCAATCGTTGCGGATCCCGACAGATATTCAAGCGGTTATGACTATTTTAACCCGCCGGGATAGTAGCAAAGATCTCCCCGATCGAATTATCGAACTGCGCCAAAGTAATCTCCGCAATGCCGATCTCAACGGCATCGAACTCTGGGGGGCAAATCTGTGGCAAGTAAATCTGCGGCAAGCGCACCTGTGGCAAGCCAAACTAGCAGGTGCCTCACTCGGCAGAGCCAATCTCAGCGATGCCAGCCTCTGGCAAGCCGATCTCGAAGATGCTTATTTGTGGAAAGCCAACCTCGAAGGTGCCGATCTCAGCTCGGCAAATCTTGCAGGTGCCAATCTCGAAGGCGCGAATCTCAAAAGCACCAACCTCGAAGGTGCCAATCTGATTAATGCCGATCTGCGCCAGACTGTCGGCTTGACTCGCCAGCAACTCAGTCTAGCTATTTGCGATGAAACGACACAATTACCCGCCTATTTAGAAGCTGTTACTAAATTAATTGAGAATTGAGAATTGCGGATGCGCACGTCATGGAGGTGTATCCTTCCAGGTATAGCGCAACCTTGCAGCGAGACAGCGACGCATCGAACGGGAGGTTCCCTCTTATTTTGTGTGCGTCAAGACAAGACAAGCAAACCCTACTTTTTGTTAAAAGCTGTCATTAATTTATGGTAAGGTAAACAACGAGAAATTTAGGTGCATAGATGAGCAAAATTTTAGTTAGTTCGATCGCGATACTTGGGGCTAGTTTTTTAGGTTCGTTACTGCAATTAGCAGTTAGCAATCCAGCGGCGATCGCCGTTAATTCGTCACAACACCAGCCGCGTCCGCAGACGATTGCCACAGCAATAAGCAAAGGTGCTAAAACTATTACGACTCCTTCTGGCTTAAAATATACCGTCCTCAAAACTGGTAAAGGAGCCACCCCCAAAAAAGGACAAACAGTTTGCGTCCACTATACTGGCACGCTTACTAATGGTAAAAAGTTTGATAGTTCGCGCGATCGGGGTCAACCTTTTAGCTTCCCATTAGGTGAAGGTAGAGTAATTCCTGGATGGGACGAAGCGCTGAGTACGATGAAGGTCGGCGAACGTCGTAAATTAACAATTCCGCCGAAATTGGCTTATGGTGAAGCAGGTGCTGGCGGTGTTATCCCACCGAATGCGACGCTAATTTTTGATGTCGAATTGCTCAAAATCGGTCAGTAAAAATCGATGAATTAAGCTTCGAGATTAGCATGTTAATCGATATGTTTAGACACTAGAAAATACCTGTAACTATGATGGTGGGCACTGCCCACCCTACTGGCTCTGACTAGCTCGATCGGGAGACATAAACTGTAATAAGCTTAGGAAGGCTCGATCTGCTTCAGCTTCAGCCAGACTTGAAATTTCAACATGATACTTCATGTTGGTAAGTAGGTAGATGCAATTATTTATAAGATAGATTATGTCTGAAACATAGCTGGTGGGCAGTGCCCACCCTACACGATATCTTATATTTAATTACGCCCAGCTACTTAGATGATGTTTTTGACGCTGTTCGGTAGCATATTCATCAAAGGATCGAAACTTGCCTGCATCGAACTCATCTAATCCCTGCTGAATACCGACGATCGCTTCCGCTGAATCTTGTGTTTCCCATTCAAGAACACTCGCCAAAAGCTCAGCCGCAACAAGATTAATATCCTGTCCTTGACGTATTGTTTTCTCTCGTAGCTGTTCTTCCAGTTCCGGACTTAGGGTAACGACAATCGACATAGATTTATTCCCTTTAATTTAATCTATATATTATCCTAACAAAACAGGTGAAATCATCAATCACTAGTAGCCCTCACATAAATCGTAGGTTGGGTAGAGCGCAAACGTTAGCGTAGCCTCTCCGTTAGGAGGCAACCCAAATCTCCCACAATTATTGGTATTGCCTAAAGCCTAATCACTAGTCTGACGATATTGTTCGATAAAATCTTGGACTTGTTGGCGGTATTCGCGCATCGTTTCATCGACCCAATTGCGATCGTTACCATTGACATAAATATGTACCAAAGGTTCGCCTGCATCGGGGAGAATTAAGATCCAGCGATCGTCTTGATAATTGATAATTTTGACACCATCTTCGGTATCTAAATATTCGGGTTGATGGGTTTCGAGAATATGCCGCATCAAGCCGCCTTTTGCCGTCCAGGGACAGCGGATCGAGTGACTGCGGTAGAAGACGCGGGGGAGTTCGGCGCGAAGGCTGCTGAGGGAGCGCTCTTGGCGGGTGAGCATTTCGATCAGCTTGGCGATGCAGAACATCGCATCGAAGCCGGGGTGAAATTCGGGGAAGATGAAGCCCATTTCCCCGCTCCCGCCGAGGACGACGTTTGGGAGCTGCTGACAGGCTTCCATCAGGGCGGTGGGGCTGGCTTTGGTGCGCTTGACTTTGCCCCCATGACGGCGGACGATTTGTTCGATCGCGCTGGAGACTTGGACGGGGACGACGACAGTCCCGCCGGGATAGGCGGTGAGGACGATTTGCACCATCAGGGCGGTGAGCATATCGCCGCGAATGGGTACGCCTTCTTCGTCTACGAGGATCAGTTGTTCGCCATGGGCGGAGACTTGGACGCCGAAGGAGCCTTTGAGGGCGACGACGACGTGTCCGAGCTGGTTGAGGAGGACTTCCCGCTCGTTGGCGGTGAGGGACATCTGGCTGAGGCTGGCGTTGAGGACTACCGCATCGCAGCCGAATTTGGACAGGAGGATGGGCAGGATCGCGCCAGAGACGGCGTAGACATAATCGACAACTACTTTGGAACTAGCATGACGGATCGCGTCGATATTCAGTTGTTTTTGGAAGGCAGATTTGTAGATTTCCATGCCTTGGGAGAAGCGATTGACATCGCCAATTTCGGAAATACGCGCGCGGCGTAAGTCTTCTTTAAAGTAGGCGGATTCGATCTTTTTCTCTTGGGTGGTGGAGATATTGATGCCGCGATCGTCGAAGAATTCGACTAAGATCGAATCCATCCGATCGGGATGCAATCGGACGTGGATGCCGCCGACAACGGTGACTTCATCCTGACGTTGGCGCAAGGAGTAGATAATCTTGCGAGCGACGGGGATGGCGGTAGCTTCGAGATCTTGAATATTAATCCCTACCGACATCAATCCGGCAATCAGCGATCGCGACACCATCCGCGAGACATTCCGCTGATCGCGGGAAACCGTTACCTGAGAGCCGGGTTTGAGGGTGGAACCATATGCTGCCCCGAGTTTAACGGCGAATTCGGGCGTGATATCGATATTTGCCAACCCCTGTACGCCGCGCTGGGCGAACAGATTGCGGTGGGCGATTTGACCCCAAATGAGATTGATATTGAGGACGGCTAAGGGTTCGATTTCTTTATTCGGCCAGACGCGGACATTCGGGTTGATTTGCGCTTCCTCGCCGACGTTCGACAGTGCGCCCAAAACTGCCCCTTCCAGGACTTGTGCGCCGCGACCGACTCTCACCCCCCGCGCGAGGACGCAAGCCCGGAGCTGGGCATCCTCGCCGATGATGCAGCCACTGCCGATAATCGGACGTTTGAGATTGGCACCAGCACCGATCGCGACATTATCCCCGACGATCGTTTCTGCCGAAATTTTGACCCGCGCCCCAATTTTACAATTAGCGCCAATTACAGCGGGAGCCTCGATTTGGGCACTCGGATCGATATAAGTATTTGCGCCGATCCAGATCCCTGGGCTAGTTTCGGGAAATGGCCAATCGAGCTTGACTTTGCCGCGCAGCGCATCGTATTGAGCTTCGCGATAGGTGTCGAGTTGACCGATATCGCACCAGTAGCCTTTGGCGACGTAGCCATACATGGGGACATCATGCTTTAGCAATTGGGGGAATAAGTCTTGGGAAAAGTCGGCTTCGGTATCGGGATGGAGGTAGTCGAGGACTTCGGGTTCGAGGATATAGATACCCGTATTGACGGCATCGGAAAATACTTCACTCGCTGAAGGCTTTTCCAAAAAGCGGCGCACGCGCTTGTCTTCATCGATAATTACTACCCCAAAATCGACTGGATAAGGAAACACCGTCAAAATAATCTTCCAATAGGCACCTATTTGGCGGTGAAATTCGATCGCGCCAGTCAGATCGATATCGGTGAGACTATCGCCACTAATTACCAAAAATGTCCCGCCCAAAATTTCTTCGACATTTTTGACGCAACCAGCCGTACCGAGGGCGCGTTCTGCCTCGATCGCATAGTGAATTTTGACACC
>NZ_JANMZA010000083.1:0-2926 GCF_031382685.1 Chamaesiphon sp. OTE_8_metabat_110
TACATCTCAACTATATTTAGCCGTAGAGCAAATAGAAATGCAAACTTTACCTTTCGCACGTCGCTTTGAGACTTTTTCCTACTTGCCACCATTGAGCGATGCTCAAATTGCCAAGCAACTACAATACATGCTCGACCAAGGATATATTCCTGGTGTTGAATTTAGCCAAGAATCCGAGCCTACCCAGCACTACTGGACACTCTGGAAGTTGCCATTATTCAACGCGACTACTACTAACGAAATTTTAGCTGAAGTCCGCGCTTGCCGTAGCGAATACGGTCATTGTTTCGTCCGTGTTGTTGGTTTCGACAACATCAAACAGTGCCAAGTATTGAGCTTCATCGTTCACAAACCATAGTAGGTAAATCGATCTAACTTTAGTTCTAAGTCTTTGGAACTAGTATTAACTCAAAGAGCAGAAAATTAATTTTCTGCTCTTTCTTTTATTGATTAGCAATAAAAGCCATCAATCCGATTGAGAGTGTTACAAATACAGCAGACTCGAACGGCTACCATTAAGCTATAATATCAGCAACTATTGTAGTTTTTGTACTATTGTAATCTCGATCGGCAAGCCACATGAAAAGACATTTAATCATTACTGGGTTGGTTGTAGCAGCTAGTTCATTACCAGTAAAAGCGATCGCTGCTACCTTCAGTCAACTAGTTGTTTATGGCGATAGTTTATCCGATTTAGGGCGCGCAGCCGCAGCAACAGGCGGAGCCGCACCACCATATAGTAATGTGGTTGGTGGTGGTAGATTTTCTAATGGGCCGATCTGGGTTGAATACTTAGCTGCTAGCCTGGGGATTCCTGCCAATGGCAATCCGGCGACTAATCGCATTACTAATTTTGCGGTTGGTGGTGCTACTACGGGTACGGCTAATACTATTCAAAATTTAATTGTCACCCCCATTATTCCAGCATTAAATGGCATCCAGCAGCAGATAACTAACGACAATGCAGTTCGCGATCGCGATGCACTATATATAATTTGGGGCGGAGCTAATGATTATTTAGGTAATGTAACTACAGATCCAGCAATACCAGTCGGGAATTTATTTGCAGATATTAATACTTTAATCGATCGCGGTGCCAGGAATATTTTAGTTCCTAATCTGTCCGATCTAGGTGCGTTACCGAGTACGCGCAACCTGGGGACTACGGCAATAGGTTTGAGCAGTTTAACCGCAGCGCATAATGCTGGTTTGGCGACGACTATTGCTAATTTAAAGTTAGCCAAACCTACCGTTAATTTGAACTTACTAGATGTTAATGGTTTGTTTAACCGAATTGTGACTAATCCTAGCAGTTTTGAATTTACCGATGTTACTACTCAATGTCTAACTACTACCGTTTGTGCGAATCCGAATGCCAACTTGTTCTGGGATGATATTCATCCCACGACTGAGGGACATCGATTAATTGGCGAATTAGCCTTTAATACCGTTTCGCCTACTGCTGTTCCTGAACCGATCGCAATATTGGGTTCTTTAATGGCTGGGAGCGCGGCAATCGCGTTTAAACGTAAACTTAAAGCAGCCAATGTCGATCGACACGACATTTAAAGTAAGGGCAATTCGTGAAGCGGCGGTTTTATTAGGAGGGAACCTCCGAATAAAAACACCGACAAGACATTGCCCCTACCTCAATGGCTAGTAATCTTTCAAACTTTTGCATAGGTAATGACTAATATTCTAGAAATTGCGATTGTTGGTGCTGGAATCGCGGGTATTACTTGCGCCAGCGAACTTCAAGCTGCTGGGTATCAAGGGATTACTATCTTTGAAAAGTCTCGGGGAGTTGGTGGTAGACTGACAACCCGAAGAATGCACCAGACGTGTGTCGATCGTGGGACTTGTTATATCTCCCCCAAAGGCGAGAAATTTCGCAAATTACTCGATCGACTCATTGCCGACAACATTGCCGAAACGTGGACGGATACTACTCATACGCTAACTGCAAATGGCGATATGTCAGCAGATCCAGCTATTTACCCCCGGTATGTTGCGCCTGGTGGTATGAATCAAATTGCTAAATACCTAGCACAGGATCTAGATATTCGATTCGGACAACGCGCGATCTCGATTCACCCCGATGGTAATTTATGGCGACTGACGATCGATGGTACCAACCCAACCGAAATTCTCGCCCGAAAAGTAATTCTCGCTATTCCCGCTCCTCAAGCACTAGATCTCCTCAAGCCTTTGACCCCTATTTTGCCCATCGAGTTTATAAACGACCTAACAGCAGTTGAATTTTATCCCTCGATTGCAGTAGCTGCTGGCTATATAGATACTCAACTAGCCCAATGGCAAACAACTCATCCCCAAATTAAATCCGTTACTTGCCAAGGCGACCCAATTCTGGCATGGCTAGGACTAGATAGCAGCAAACGTCAACAATTAGCACCACCAGTCTTTGTACTTCAGAGTACGGCTGAATTCGCCAGTAAGTACCCCGAACCTCAATCCACCGCTATTGCCAGTCTACTCATGTTAGAACGTGCCAGCAAGCGGTTTTTCCCCTGGTTTCGAGACTTTCAGTGGCAAGAACCGCATCTCTGGCGCTACGCGATCGCCAAATCTCCTCACCACTTATCTTCGCAGACTGCCGCAGACTCCTATTTATCGATCGATATCCCCGCTCCTCTATTCTGTATCGGCGACTGGTGTCGTGGCTCTAAAGTAGAAGATGCTTACCTGGCAGGGATGACATTAGCCGCAACCCTTAAAAGCTAACGCTAGTAACAGGTTCTATAACTCGAACGAACGATATCAAATTAATTTCCCAAAAAGGGTTGACAATCCTAGGCAGACAAGATATATTAGTAAAGCGGTCGAGGGAAACAGCCCAGCGGAATCGACGAAAGTCGCTCCTAGAGCCAACTACCTTCACCACTGAACCTAGACAACTATATAGTTT
>NZ_JANMZA010000203.1:0-5192 GCF_031382685.1 Chamaesiphon sp. OTE_8_metabat_110
GGTGCGATTCGTTGAAGTATGAATCACGGTGAAAGTCCGTACATAATACTTCCAAGCTGGCTACCAGACATGTAGCAACTCAAGGCTTGAACTGTCTAATTGATGAGGGTGCAAGTCCCTCCTCTTAAACTCGAAGATGACTGCTTATCTGCCCACACCGATACGACTCGGAAATCGTAAGAGTGAAGCTGGGAACAGGTCGCAACCAGACATCAATTGCAGATGACACTGGCGATAATAGCGAGTCCCCATGGTGAAACCGAGCCTAAAAAAGCAACCTACCAGTAGGCAGACGCAATCCCTAAGTCTGACCTCGCCAGAGATTAGTATCCCGCCGTATTTCTGATTGATAACGGCAAGAGTATGGGGTTCTGGCGGTTGAATTGGCTACATCTAAAGGGACAATCAATCGATTGGACGGAACGAATAAAAACGTGTTTGAGGTCGGTAAGTGGTCGCACTTACAGTAGACCGGACGAGCGGATTAACTCCTCAGACGCGGGTAGGATGCGGCGTAATTGCCGCAAGGTATTCAGAATACACAAACGGATGCAGAGCATGATTAGACACAGTTTAACAACTAGTGAATCTTGGAAGAACCTACCCTGGAAACGATTTCAGAAGACACTCTTTCGCCTACAGAAGCGCGTGTATAAAGCAGTTCGAGAAGGAGACAAGCGGAAAGCGCGGTCTTTACAGAAACTGATTCTAAAATCTCAAGCAGCTAAACTACTAGCCATTCGGCAAGTAACGCAGTTAAATGCTGGTAAGAAAACGGCTGGTGTTGACGGTAAAGCATCCCTCTCATTTGAAGAACGATTTACACTAGCCTCCGAGCTAAATAAAAATCACACCAACTGGAAGCACAAAGGGTTACGAGAAATTCCCATCCCTAAAAAAGACGGAACTACACGGATACTTAAAGTGCCTACAATAGCGGATAGAGCGTGGCAATGCCTAGCAAAATTTGCACTCGAACCAGCACACGAAGCAACATTTCATGCAAGGAGTTATGGATTCCGAACAGGACGGTCTACGCACGACGCGCAGAAAGTTATATTCCAAAATCTACGCTCCAATTGTGACGGTATCAATAAACGAGTAATCGAATTAGATATCGAGGCATGTTTCGACCGGATTAACCACTCTGCAATCATGGACAACCTTAATGCTCCAGCAGGACTAAAACTCGGTATCTTCCGATGTCTAAAAGCTGGAACTCAAATAGGATTTCCAGACCAAGGAACGCCACAAGGCGGAGTAGTTAGCCCACTGCTTGCTAATATTGCACTCAATGGAATAGAGAGCGTCCATAAGTCGAAAGATAAGTGGGGGAAAATCACGGAGCCATCAATCCGATATGCGGACGATATGGTGATTATTCTTAAACCCGAAGATGATGCAGAAGCAACACTAGAACGAATCAGCGAATTTTTAGCACAACGAGGAATGAACGTCAGCGAACGTAAGACCAAGATTACTGCTACGATAGATGGCTTCGACTTTCTTGGATGGCACTTTTTAGTCCAGAAAAACGGTAAATTCCGTAGTACTCCCTCAGCGGACAACTACAAAACATTCCGTAAGAAAATAAAATACATCGTCAACAACTCGAACTATGGTGCCACAGCAAAGGCGAAGAAATTAGCCCCAGTGGTCAGAGGATGGAGGAATTATCACAAATACTGCAAAATGGATGGGTCGAGAAATTCTCTATGCCACATCGAAAAGCGGGCATTTAAAGTGTTTAACAAGGAAACCAAACAGAATCGCAACACCAGCAAAATATTACTGGACAGAGCATTCCCAGCAGTTTCCACCTCCGAAAACAAATACGTCAACGTTTCGGGAGACAAGTCACCTTACGATGGCGATATAAGCTACTGGAGCGGACGTAAAAGTAAGCTCTACTGCGGTTTAACCTCTGAAGCTATTAAAAAGCAAAACCATAAGTGCATCGCATGTGGATTAAGTTTCATAGGCGAAGAAAAGGTACATCTGCACCATGCGGATGGAAACCACGATAATTGGAACAAAAAGAATATTGTCGCAATACATGAATCCTGTCACAATTACGTGCATATGAGTAGCAGAGGTAAAGTTGTAGCAATACACGAACCATGCAAATCTGAACCTAGCATAAGCAAAGCGCAAGCTAAGAATATCGAGAGCTGTATGCGGTGAAAATCGCACGTACAGATCGAACAGAGAGGGGCAGGGTTTAATAGCCCTCCTCGACTCTAACAGAGCTTCTTTTCTACCCAAGCCGAAGCAATCGCTCAGGCAAATTCCGATCTCACATATTGTCAAGATCCAGAAGATAGTTCTTGGGCAGATTACGTTGAAGATATTTATGTTGGCTATGTCACGCATCAGGTTAAGCCCAGTTCTGACGGATATTCATTGCGACCGACATTGAATAACGACCGAACGATCGCGACAGTTTTAGCCGCTTTACGCCTGTTTCAATCTACTCCATCTGAGCTAATCGATTCTGCGTTTTCTGACTACTTTGAAGATTATTCTCAATTGTCATCTGAAGAAATTGATAAACTGTGTGAGCTGCTTAATTGTGACGAATTTATTCTGTAGCATTTTAAGGGTATAGAATGGCAGCAAGCGTGGGAATTGGCTCGTAAAGAAGCTATGAACTGGCTTGAGGAGCAAGGTTTGTAGTCGGACGAGTGAGTAACCAATTGGTTACTCACTTATTTTTTTCTGATACATTTAGCCAGTAAGACTTAGCGATTGGCATAATGTCTTTTTCCCATAAGCACTGCACATCCGCGAATCTAGCTTGTAGTTCTGTCGGAATAAGCGTATTGTCTGAATACTCTAATCCACCGTGTAAATAGATTGCCGGACAATTTTTATCCGGTAAATTGGGTAGCTTACCAGATAGATAGTCGAGCATTTCTAGTTTAAATAATTCGGCAACCCCACCACCAAAAACGATCTCATCGAGTGGAAGCTGAATTGCCAACCACTGAACGAATGAATTCCAAAATTTTCTGGTGGCTAGATCGATCGCCTTGAGAAGTTTGTCTAGCTCCTGTTCCCGTGCGGTTGGATTATTTCGCAGTAACATTTTTATCAGCGGGGTTTTATCATCTTCCTGACTGAGGTAAGTCGCCACTGCTGCGGTTATCGTTTTGTCTTTGTATGCAGATGTGGCGAGCTGAATATCGTTGACAATTGTTGCGAAGCCAAGATCGGTGGAACGCAACCTTCGATAAACACTATTTTGTACGACAAAGCAGCTCGAATTCCGATGCCCCATCATAATTACTCCTAACTGACGATCGGCTAAATCGCAATGCTCTTCATAAAAAAGTGCCAATCCACCACCTTCAGGATGGCAATTAAAGTACTTGAGGTTAATTTGCAACCTGCCCATTGGTGTGTCAAAGTTTTTAAACGCCTCCCTGAGATTTGCTTCGAGAATGTCTCGATCTACCAGCTCGCCAGCGGGAAGCAAACAGGAAAGGAACAGTCTAAATTTTTTACCGACATCGATCTGAGCTAGTTGAGCTGCTACAGTAATCGCCGCTAAAGTACGCCCGATCGCATTGTTGGATTTTGGTTCGGTAAGGTTCAAAGTGGAGCGAAATACCTCTTGGGCTAATTCCCCAGTGGCATAGTAACGATCGTTAGTCCCAATAAAGGCATATCGAGCCGGATCTAAATTGAAGTTTTTACGATACTCCTGCACATCATCGATTGAAACCTCGATGATCTCTGGCTGCATCATGAAGTATTGAGGAGCGTCGGTGAGTTCTTTACTGTAAATCACTTTCAACGCGCTACTTCCGTAATCTATGACTGCGTACAGATATTCCACGAAATTAATCCTCCTCACTTCTCTAATTTAGCGATCTTCCTGAGCGGGTTAATCGGCAAGTCATCATCAGCTTTGTCAACTTCGTCAACTGCATCTTTTTTGAGCTGATGCCGATCTTCTGAAGCAGGACTTATGCGCTCGAAACTTACCTCCGATCGGATATTTTCGCTCGCTTCTATGGACATCCCCGCGTCCAGTGCCATAATTTTTACTCTCGATTGTAAGGTGTCGATCGATTTTTGGTAAGCTTTCCGAATTTCTAGCGGTGAAGCACCTGTGTACTTGAGTGCATAGGGCAAATAAAAAGCCTCGACAGCTTGCATTATGTCTGCTTTCATTTGCCTACAGCTTTTTAAATATTCAAAGAGAATCTTCTCTAATTCTTTGCCCTCGTTAACTCTCCATTTCCAATCTGGCATTTTGTTAGCTTGAATTTACTACTTTTTTTATGGGTATTCAGTGGGTATTTAATGGGTATTTAATGGGTATTTAATGGGTATGCAATGGGTCTGTTGTATTATCTCAAGCCTAAAATACTAAATTTCATAGGGGTCACTGAATGGGTCATTGAATGGGGCTAGTTTCAACGTAATCTCGATTTAATTTTACGCACAGTACGCATTTACTATAATAACTGTAAGTTGGGCGATAATAAAAGGTGTGAGGGAAATTAACACTAAAAATAACTTCAAGATAAAGTTAAGCGTAGTAAAAATAAATTTGATAATGTTACAGAGAGACGGATGCTAACAGCAAAAAATTGTAAAGCTAGTACAGGGGTGCAGTATTTCACTGACTACTACGATCTAGGGCAAACTCGGTGGTTCGGCAAAGGTGCATCTGCGCTTGGCTTAGAAGGTGAAATCGATCGCGAAGCTTTTGAGAACATCTGCTATGGTAAATCGCCAGATGGGACTAAATATTTGGGTACTAAAGGCGACCCCGAAAAACGTCGTGCGGGTACGGATTTTACATTTTCAGCTCCTAAATCTGTCAGCTTGAGTGCCTTAGTCGGCGGGGATACTCGATTGGAAGTCGCCCATCGCGTCGCCGTCGAGAAGACTCTGGCATTAATCGAAGCACGTTACGCTCAGACTCGCATTACAAATAACAAAAATGTAGTAGAAATTAAAACTAGCAACCTAGTTGTCGCCCAGTTCGACCATATCGAGAGCCGCGAACTCGATCCGCATCTACACACTCACGCGCTGGTGATGAACCTAACTCAAGCAGAGAATGGCAAGTGGTACGCCAACGACAACGATCTAATTTTTCAGAATAAGAAACACTTAGGGACGATTTATCAGGCTTACCTAGCAGCCGAAGTCCAAAAGTTGGGTTATGAAATCGA
>NZ_JANMZA010000205.1:0-3344 GCF_031382685.1 Chamaesiphon sp. OTE_8_metabat_110
CCCCGATCGGGAAAGGTGAAGAGGAGAACGTCGAGCTACGCAAGTGGGGCGACGAATATATTCCCACTAATCCCCAAATCCTTCCCCACTGGGAGATCGGCGAAAAATTAGGTATCTTAAACTTTGAGAGCAGTGCCAAACTCGCTCAGAGTCGATTTGTCACCCTCATCGGTGCGGGTGCGGCGCTCGAACGTGCCTTAATTAGCTTCATGCTCGATCGACAGATTGCCGCAGGCTATACTGAAGTCAGCCCGCCGATCCTCGTCAATAGTGCCTCAATGACGGCAACTGGGCAACTCCCCAAATTTGCCGAAGATGGCTTTAAATGTGCCGATGATGACTTGTGGCTGATTCCCACAGCGGAAGTTCCCATCACCAACCTCTACCGCGAACAAATCCTCGCCAGCGAACAGCTCCCGATTTATCATTGCGCCTACACTCCCTGCTTTCGGCGCGAAGCTGGTAGCGCGGGACGCGATACCCGAGGCTTAATTCGGCTCCATCAATTCAACAAAATCGAGCTAGTCAAATTCGTCCATCCCGACACCTCCGAGCAAGAACACGAATCCCTGCTAAGGGATGCAGAAGCCATCCTCCAGGCACTTAAACTCCCATATCGAGTCTTGGCACTCTGCACGGGTGACATCGGCTTCAGTGCGGCAAAATGCTATGACATTGAAGTCTGGCTACCCTCGGCTGGCAAATACCGCGAGATTTCGAGCTGTTCCAATTTCCAGGATTTCCAAGCCCGACGCGGCGACATCCGCTTCAAGGAAACCGGGAAAAAAGGCACCCAATTTATCCATACCCTCAACGGTTCGGGATTAGCAGTCGGGCGCACGATGGCAGCAATTTTGGAAAATTATCAGCAACCAGACGGCTCGATCGCGATTCCCGAAGTATTACAATCTTATTTGGGTAGAGCTAGCCTCTAATCATCTTTGGTTCTTTTCAGATAAATAAGTAGGTCGGTGCAGATATTTATCAGAGCAGGAGAGCCTGAAACCCAGATGGTGGGCAGTGCCCACCCTACTGAGGTGGAGCTTCGATTCTTCTGGGATAACTAAGTAGGTCGGCGTAGATATTTATCAGATTGAAAAAGTCTGAAACCTAGATGGTTGGCAGTGCCCACCCTACTTAGGTGGAGCTACAGATCTTGGGTGGAGTGAATGCCGTACCACGCTAGCACACAGATCGAACCATACGCAGGAGAGTTTGAGAGGCGGCGATTTGCGCTCCTCGGGTTCCCCGAGGGTTTAGCAAATCAAGACAGCGTTCCGCCTTTCAACGGGGGGGCTGGGGGTCGGAGCGATGCGCGCTCGTTGGGTTCCCCAACGGTTTAGCGCATCAAGACAACCCCCAGATCCGGGTTCTGCCTCCGCTAGGAAGATCGTACCTCACTAATATCTAACATTTGCCGCTTTGCTCAGTACAGTAGCTTACCGACTGTTACGTCACTATGAAGATAGATGCTACGCGAACGCAGTGAGCCACCCCACGATCGCAACCAGCATACACACTACCGCTGATGCTGCCCAAACTGCAACTCATAGACCTCATCCTCCTTCTCAGTCACAATCTTCAGATTCGATCGAGCATAAGCGACACACAATAAAGTATACCCCTGAGCTTGCAACTCAGGACTCACACCCATCCCCTCACCCTGCTCGACTTCACCCTCGATTACCTGCGCCGCACATGTCGTGCAGACTCCAGAATTGCAAGAAGTAGGTAAGTACAGTCCCGCCGCACCAGCCGCCCGTAAAATTTGCTTATCTTCAGGAACTTCGATCGTGTGAACTTCTCCCTGATGATGGATCTCAACAGTATAAATTTTCGTCATGGATGATTGGTGATGGGTGGATCGCAGGTATTGAAGAAGATACACTCCACTTTAGCAAGTTCTGGCTCTAGGAAATCATGTCTCACATCCAGTTTCAGAATTCGATCGGTCGAGCCATTCGCAGCCGCTTGGTAATGAGATTTTGCCAGAACCTAGGCGTGGGAATATTAGTGGCAATTGGCATCGGTGGATATATACCTAATGCTAACGTTCGAGCGGCGATATTCGATCGATCCGGGCAGAAAATACCCGATCGAGAAGTCAACTCCAACCGTGTCAATTGGCAAATGTTATCGACCAAATCCGGTGGTAACTATAATGGCGTGGGCTTAATTGATGTCGATTATGGTGTGTGTACGGGCTTTGCGATCTCCACTGGTCGAAATCCGCTCGCTCCCGCTTACGTCCTCACCAATGGGCATTGTCAGGGCAAAGCAGGTCAATTACCTAACAATCGAGAAATTATCGTCAATCGATCGACTAAAACCCGATTTACGGTTAATTACTTCTATGATTTTAAACCCAAGCGGTTGACTATTCCCGTCAAACGTCTGGTGTATGGCACGATGAAACATAACGACATCGCCATCCTCGAATTGAGTCTTACTCAGGGAGAACTCAAACAAGCGGGCATCAAACTGCTCCAGATTGCCGCTCAACCCCCCGCAGTCGGCGAACAGTCGATCGTCGTCGGCGTACCGTCAGAAGGCGTCAAAGACAGTTTAAACTACCTCCACGCCACTACCTGTCGCGTGGGAGCAACGGCGAATATCAAAGAAGATATCTACAACTGGCCCAAATCGATTCGTCACCGTTGTAGTATTGTCGGGGGGATGTCTGGTTCGCCGATGATTTCGCTCAAGACAAATCGCGTGGTGGCTATCATTAATACTGGGGTCAATGACAACGCGGCTAAACAACCTCCGTGCAGCATCAATCGTCCGTGTGAAGTCGGTACCAATGGAGAGATCCAGACGTTTCCGCAGGAAAATTACGGTCAGCCAGTAGACCAGATTCCCGCTTGTTTCGATCGACGCGGCATTTTCAATCTCGATCGTGATGCCTGTCAATTAGAACGTCCCGAGCGTCCGCTGTAGTCTGATAAATCGAGGTATTAAATTCCCACAATTATCTCTTAGGGGTATCAACAACTGCCACGCTAGTTTCGGACATACCCCCGACTTCTTGGAGAAGTCGGGGGTATTGCAGCAATGGTCGAAATGTGATGAATGTCCTGGCGGTTGCTACACACGAAGCACCGCCATAAATCGATCTTAATTAATTACTTCCTTCGGCACTACTAGGCGTAGGCGAAACAGACGGCGCGGCATCACTACTCCCTGGAGTCGGTGCTGCTGATGGCGTAGTCGTAGGTTTGGCAGTATCTGATTTATCAGTAGTAGTAGGTGCCGTGGGTGCCGCTACTGGCTTGGGTACTTCAATTACTTTGGTAGCTCCAGGTACCACTACTGGCTTGGGTACTTCAATTACTTTGGTGGCT
>NZ_JANMZA010000102.1:0-4502 GCF_031382685.1 Chamaesiphon sp. OTE_8_metabat_110
GGGGGGGCTGTGCCCACCATCCTCATGACCCCCCTTTTTTTGCGATGCCCGCCTCCGGGTAATATTTTTTTCTGCCCGGGTTGGCGGACTTCGCATCACTAGCACCGATTTAAATCGAGTGCGGTGCTAGAGGGGAGCAAATATCGTTAACCCGAATTCACGTTAATGTGACTCTTGGCGCTCGGTAATTGCGGCTCTGACGACAATCACAGTGCAATCCGAACCCCGCGCGATCGCATTGGGAATATTGCCTTGAATGCTTTGCTTGAGTAAGCTTTCCCGACTTGCGCCGAGGATAATGGCATCGCATTGTTGCTCGATCGCAAAATCGATCGCCGCGCTGGGGATGTCATCAGCGTGGAGGGTGGCGATATTGGCGACTGTACCTGTAGATTGGCGGATAAAATCTGCCGCAGTATTTAAACTGCCCAGATCTGGGCGATCGTCTGTCGGCGCAAAGACTTGACACAGATGGATTGATGATTCGCGATTGAGGGCAATTAGCGCGGGCAATAATTGCAAAGCATACTCCGTATTCGGCCCACCCGCGATCGGTACCAGCCAACGATGGAGGTGAGTCAGCCGCACCATTGCATCCAGCGCGCTCGATTCGCCAACAACCATCTGGGATTGCAGTCGCGCCCCCAGCTTGACGAGCATCACATGGCACGGCGCTTGCCGGATCGCCGTATCGACCGTACTCCCAAAAATCATGCCGGGAGTCGCGGTTTTGCCGTGCCAACCCATACAGAGGAGATCGATATGTCGATCGCGAGTAATCTCTAAAATCGTGGCGGCGACATTGTGGGTGACGCGGATTTGGGTATGCACGGAGATGCCCAAAGTTTGACCCAAAGCGGTGGCGCGATCGCACAATTGGCGACTAGCACTCAGATCTACGGGCGTTTCGGCTGGAATCCGCGCGCGGGGAATGACGATCGCGTGCAGGCATTCTAGTTCGTAGTTGGATTTGAGCGCGATCTCAGCGGCCAAACGCAGCAGGATATCTGCCGTCTGGGGGTTGCTCAGCGGCACTAGCAGCCGCCCGCGCCCCGTGGCGGGACTTTGAGTACGATACACCAAATAAGACGGCTCAGAACGGGTTTTGAGCGGGCTGACGGTACTACTGACCCGCTCGGCTTCGACCCGAATAATATCGGCGCGAGTAATGATGCCGACCAGTTTGCGACCTTCAACAACGGGCAATCTCCCGATTTGATGACGATCGAGCAGATACAATACTGAAGTGAGTGGATCTTGCGGTCTGACGGCAATTACCCGCTGCGTCATCAGCGTGGAAATCGGTGTCTGACGCTCCCAGTGTTCCTGCTGGATGAGTGCCAAATCGCGTTGGGTGAGAATGCCGACTAATTTACCATCATCGACGATCGGAAATCCCCGATGCGAAGAAGCGGCAAAGGCTTGGAGTGCGGCGGCGATCGTCATTTGACTGGAGAGGGTTTCGACGCGCCGCTGCATCAAATCGGCAGCAGTCAAACCGACCCAGCTTTGTTGTGCTAAGTCGGGGAGATTGAGGTTAATCCCCTTGCCGATCAGTAAATGTTGATAAATAGAACCAGGAAATAGTTTTTCCGCCACCAGATAGGCGACCACCGAGCCGAGCATCAACGGTAAGATGAGGTCAAATTGGGCGGTCATTTCCCAGACGATCGCGATCGCCACCATCGGACGGTGGGTGATGGCACTAAACACCGCACTCATCCCCGTTAAAGCATAAACAGTCGGCGAACTCAGCACCAAATCGATCGGCAATAGCCCCTGTGCGTAACCGCTTTGCGCCCCCGTGGCGACCAGATCGCCCAAAGCTGCACCTAAAATCAGACTGGGTGCAAACAACCCTCCCGGGGCACTAGCACCAAACGCCACGCAACACAACACAAATTGACCGCCCAAAATCCAAGCGGCGTTCTGCCAGTCGATCCGACCGATAATCGCAAAATCTTGGAGATCTTTGCTCGTAAGTAACGCATAGGGCAAAATAATGCTCAGAATGCCCGTTATCCCACCCGCAACAGCCAATTTAACGGCGAGAGAGCGAGCGCGAAACTGCCACCGATAAAACTTTAAACTCGCGAGGAGACTGCGATTGCACAATACCCCCAACAATCCCGCCAGCACTCCCACGCCGATTAGCAGGGGAATCTCTGCTAGCGAAAACTGAATCTGGATGTGACTCAGATCGGGAACCATCCCCCGTCCGCCAATCGCTCGCGCAATGACACCCCCCACCACTGCGGCAATAATCGCCGTTCCTAAAGTCAGATCCGAGACATCTTGCAACAATTCCTCGATCGCAAATAGCACGCCTGCAATCGGGGCATTAAAACTTGCTGCCAGCCCCGCCGCCGCTCCAGCGGCGATTAGTTGACGTTGATGCGTCGGCGATGTCTGCGTCCAATAGCTCAATTGAGCGGCTAAGGCGGCACCGATCTGTACCGTCGGCCCCTGCCGCCCCAACGCAAAACCAGAACCCAGTGACAGAGCGGTACTGACCCACTTAACTACTGCTACCCGCAGATCTAAGGCGATCGGGAAATAGCCCAACGCCGCCTTGACTTGCGGAATCCCACTCCCCGCCGCCTCTGGAGCCAGTCGCTCGACCAATAAACCGCTCAGATACCCCCCACAAATACCGATCGGCGGTAACACCAGCCACGGTGAAAACGTCCCCGCCACATCTACCCGCCATGCCTCCAACCATACCACCGATTGTTTTAGCCCCACTGCGGCTAGCGCCGAGACAATCCCGATCGCGCAAGCCTCGATAATCGCGATCGATTTGGGGCGCGATAGTTGTCGTAATTGTCGATCGATCCACATCCAGTTTGGGCTTTCCAGCAGTTATGGTGATAAGCAAGACTTATTGAAAGGGTAAAGGGTAAAGGGTAAAGGGTAAGAGGTAAGAGGTAAGAGCGATCGGCATATAATTTGGTCATTTTCCCCAAACTAGCAGGAGAGCCACGGTTTTGAAGCATGTCACCGATCCGTCCCATCTGTCTAAGGATAACTCGATTCTTGTACCCTCTATAGTTTCCCCTAAAGCCTAAAGCCTAAAGCCTCTGAGATCGAAGCCCGATCGAAAACTGCGCTAAAATAGTCTAACTAATCATTCCACCGTAACAACCATGACTCGCGCAATTATCGAAACCGCAAAAGGAAACATCAATATCCAGTTCTTTGATGCTGATGCTCCCAAAACAGTCAAGAACTTTGTCGATTTGGCGGAAAAAGGTTTTTACGACGGGTTAACTTTTCACCGTGTCATTCCCAACTTCATGATTCAAGGCGGCTGCCCTCAAGGTACTGGTACTGGCGGCCCCGGCTATAAAATTAATTGTGAGATCAACCGCAATTTACACGAAGCTGGCTCTTTATCGATGGCACATGCAGGTAAAAATACTGGCGGTAGTCAATTCTTTATCTGTCATTCACCACAGTCCCATTTAGATGGCGTCCATACCGTATTTGGTAAAACCGAAGACATGGATGTCGTTAATGCAATTAAAGGTAGCGACAAGATGGTCTCTGTCAAAATTATCCACGATTAAGTTGAGATGGGAGTGGGGAGTTGGGAGTTGGGAGATAGAGGGGACTGGGGGACTGGGGGACTGGGAGACTGGGAGACTGGGAGACTGGGAGACGGGATTGCACAATTACCTCTTACCTCTTACCTCTTACCTCTTACCCATTATTACCCTCCCATCTCCCATCTCCCCTCTCCCATCTCAAAAATGAGTAAAATTCTTCAGATTTCCGAAATTGGTAGTCCGATTTTACGTCAAACAGCGAGTGTAATTACTCATCTGCCAGACCCAAAACTGAATGAGACGATCGCGGATCTGATGGTAACTTGTGAAGCGGCAAATGGTGTCGGGATCGCGGCACCGCAAGTTGGTGCATCCGTGAGATTATTTATAGTCGCTTCGCGTCCGAGTCCGCGCTATCCGCACGCACCGACGATGGCACCGACGGCGATGATTAATCCCCAAATTATCGATCGATCTGGGGAGCTGGTTGCTGGCTGGGAGGGCTGTTTGAGCGTACCGGGAACTCGCGGTTTGGTGTTACGCGATCGGGCGATCGAGGTCGCATATCTCACCCCACACGGCGAACTAGTTACCCAAGAACTAACCGATTTTGTCGCCCGAATTTTTCAACACGAACTCGATCATTTAGATGGAATTTTATTTCCCGATCGAGTCCCAAATCCCACCGATCTGATCCCTGAAGCCGAATACCTGAAAATCGCTTTTGGTTAATAATTTAATTATCAATTATCAATTATCAATTATCAATTACCTAGCGCCGCTACTTAAAAACTTAAACGTGACTAAGAAGCAACAAATGTTGACGATCGCGATCGCCATTGCTCCCATCAACAATCCTTTGCTAAAACCTTTAACTCGTCGTTTAACCGACCACCGTAATAACGGTAAAATATAAATTAGTTGGATCGCCCCGATCGAAAAAACCACCGACAT